>DATAJQ010000275.1:0-7513 GCA_036262095.1 Chitinophagaceae bacterium
TTCGGCGGACGCAGTCCGCCGAAGCCCGCTATTCAGATGTAACACGGAAAGTTTCTGATGATTTTCACCAATACCTACCGCTAAAACACAGGTATTTCTATTGTTCGCCGCTCTATCTTTATCCCATGTATTACGTCTATATCCTGAAATGCGACAACGGTGAATTTTATAAGGGTTATACATCCAACCTGAAAGCCAGATATGCAAGACATATTAATGGTGAAGTTCCGGCTACAGCGAATTAGCTGCCTGTTGAACTGGTCTTTTATTGCGCATTTAAAGACAAATACAAAGCACTCGAGTTTGAGAAATATTTAAAATCAGGATCAGGTAGGGCATTTATGCAAAAAAGGTTGATCTAGCACAGCCGACCTTTATTTTTTCCAAAAATGTAAATATGATCCATTGTGATGCCGCCGTCTCTGCTCAATAAAGTAATAGTGTGCCAGCCAGGAAGCATTTTATTTTCGGGAATAAAGTAAATGAGTGTGATCCTGTATTCACAACATCATTTAATGTGACTCCTGTTTTGGATAACTCCCCTCAATACCCCCAAACCCCCTAAAATGAAACAATTTGTCAAAAGAATGAGACAAATACCGACCCTAAAGAAATAACTTGATCCTAAATTAGCATGGAAATCATTTCATTAAGTAATAAAATTATGATGAAGATTTACAAAAAGTATTTAATGATTGCTGCCTGCGGAATAAGCTATCTGACTTTATCTGCTCAGGAATGGAAGCCGGTAGAAGGAAAGATAATGACGCAATGGGCAAACAAAATAAATCCTGCTAAGCCATTACCGGAATATCCAAGGCCTCAGCTAAAAAGGAACAATTGGCAGAACCTGAACGGCCTATGGCAATATGCCATCACGGAGGCAGGGCAGGAAACCATCCCCGCAAATTTTGATGGAAAGATACTGGTACCTTATCCTGTTGAATCTGCATTGTCAGGTGTTGGGAAAGTTGTTGGTAAAGGCAAAGTTTTATGGTATAAAAACACGGTTAACCTGCCCAAACCTTCCGGTACCAATCAATTGATATTACATTTCGGAGCTGTGGATTGGCAATGTGATGTATATGTGAACGGGGAAAAGATTGGCCGGCATGAAGGCGGGTTTGACCCCTTCTCGTTCAATATTACCAGCTATCTGAAAAAAGGAAAGAGCCAGGAAATTGCTTTGAGAGTTTGGGACCCGACTGATGAAGGCCCGCAACCCAGAGGCAAACAGGTGAACAAACCCGAAGGGATCTGGTACACGGCTGTGACAGGGATCTGGCAAACGGTTTGGACTGAGACCGTGTCCTCCGCTCACATCGTATCTACCAAACATACACCGGATGTAGACGCGGGCCTTGTGCAGGTGGCTGCTTATACTGAAGGTACACAAGATGCAGATGTAGTAAAATTTGTAGCCTATGAAGGATCGAAAGAAGTTGGACAAGTAACCCTTCAACCATCTGTTAGCGGAAATATTAAAATTGAGAATGCTAAACTGTGGTCTCCAACCTCCCCGTACTTATACACCCTAAAAGTCTTTCTCTACAGAAATGGTAAGCAGATCGATTATGCGGACAGCTATTTTGCCATGCGCAAATCTTCATTAAAAAAAGATCAGGCAGGGATCAACAGGCTTGCACTGAATAATGAGTTTGTATTTCAGTATGGCCCGCTTGACCAGGGCTGGTGGCCTGATGGATTGTATACCGCACCAACTGACGAGGCCTTAATGTTCGATATCAGGAAAACAAAGGAGATGGGATTTAACATGATCCGCAAGCATATTAAACTGGAGCCCGCCCGCTGGTATTACTATTGCGACAGCATTGGTATTATGGTGTGGCAGGATATGCCAAGCGGTGATATGGGAGGCAACCGTTGGGATATGAGAAGCGGACAGATCTCCGGGTTCAACCGCGATAAACAAAGAAGCGAAGAATCGGAAACCTATTATAGAAAAGAGTGGAAAGCTATAATGGATGCCGCTTATAATTTCCCATCTATTGTGGTATGGATACCTTTTAATGAAGCCTGGGGGCAGTTTAAAACAAAAGAAATCACAGAATGGACCATGAAGTATGATCCATCACGTTTGGTAAACAGTGCAAGCGGAGGCAATTTCTTTTATACAGGACATATCCTGGACATACACCAATACCCCGATCCTCAAATGCCGGACCCGGAAATTTTTGGGAACAGGGGGCAGGCATTGGTCCTGGGTGAGTTTGGTGGCCTGGGATTGCCGGTGGAAGGACATACCTGGCAGGATAAAAACAACTGGGGATACCAGAGTTTTAAAAACAGGGATGAATTACTGACCCGTTATAAAAAACTGATGACAGATCTGAAGCGCCTTATTCCATTAGGACTTTCTGCAGCCGTATACACGCAAACTACCGACGTGGAAATAGAGACCAATGGCATTTTAACCTATGACAGGAAAGTGATAAAGATGTCCGAAGCAGAACTGAATGAATTGCATAATGCCTTATATAAGGTCCCGGTACAATAATAATGAGTGCCTCAAAGTTGTCATGGACATGAAAGTGGTGTTGGTAACTTTAAAAAAAATGAATATCATAAGGTCAATAGTGATCTGTACCGCTGTTTCAGTCTTAAGTGCTTGCAGCATTCAAAAAGGACAAACCGAACAGGTAACTTTTAGCAACCCTTTATTGCCATCAGGAGCCGATCCTTACAGTTTTTATAAAGACGGATATTATTACTATACACATACTACTGGAAAAAGCCTGGATTTATGGAAAACGAAAAACATGGCGGACCTGAAAACCGCACACCATAAAACTGTGTGGATGCCTCCACCCGGCACGATGTATTCCAAACAAATATGGGCTCCCCAGATTCACTTTATCCAGGGCAAGTGGTATATGTATTTTGCAGCAAGCGATGGCAATAACAGTAATCATCGTTTATATGTGGTAGAGAACGGATCAGCTGATCCCATGAAAGGGCAATGGGTACTTAAAGGGAAGGTCGCGGATGCTGCCGACAAGTGGGCCATTGACGCCGATGTGTTTGAACATAAAGAACAACTATACATGATATGGTCCGGCTGGGAAGGAGATGTGAACGGTCAGCAAAATCTTTATATCGCAAGGATGAAGGATCCGTGGACGATAGAAAGTGAAAGAGTGAAAATCTCCAGTCCGGAGTATGAATGGGAGAAGCACGGCATCTTAAGAGAACCGGAAACTCCTGTCGTATATGTTAATGAGGGCCCTCAATCCTTACTGCATAAAAGCAAGCTTTTCATTGTGTATTCGGCAAGCGGCTGCTGGACTGATTTTTATACCCTGGGCATGTTATCAATTGAAGCGGATAAAGATCTGCTGAATGCTGCCAATTGGAAAAAATATCATGAACCGGTGTTTAAAGCTGCTCCGGAAAATGGCGTATACGCTGCAGGGCACAATTCTTTTTTTAAATCACCGGATGGGAAAGAAGATTGGATATTATATCACGCCAATTCCCTTCCCGGGCAAGGTTGCGGAGGCCACCGTTCTCCCCGTGCTCAACGATTTACATGGAACAAAGATGGTACGCCGCATTTTGGAAAACCAGTGAGTGAAAAAGAAAAACTTTAGTTGCTAACCTGATGGAAGATTTTATCAGGATGGCAGATTGTGTATTTTCCGGAAAAACAAAGCCTTAGCCCTATCCCCTTTTTGGGTGAGTGTTATACTTTATTTTCTTAGTAAATTTAGTACAGTTCTCCATCCTCAAACTTCAATACATGAGAAGGGTTCCGTCAGTAATAGCCGCCATTGCTACCTGCTCTTGCCTGCCGCTTTTTATAGCCTGCAAGCAAAAAAACAATACTCCCACCCAAGAAGATATAACCGCCTTACAACTCAAGCGGGGTGCAGTTGTTACCTGCGGACCTCCTAATCAGCAGTTCGGATCTGTTGCATTTGAGAACTCCTGCTCACCAAAGACAAAAGCTGATTTTGATCTGGCATTAGCACTACTGCATTCGTTTGAATACGACGAAGCTGAAAAAGTATTTGCCAGGATCATTGATAAAGAGCCTGGAACAGCAATTGCCTATTGGGGAGTGGCCATGGCAAATTTTCATCCGCTTTGGTCGCCTCCTACGGGTGGTGAACTGCAAAAAGGAGCAAAGGCCATTGCCATTGCCCAATCGCTTTCCAACAAAACAAAAAGGGAAGCTGACTATATTAACGCTACGGCCGAGTTTTATAAGGACTATGATAAAAAGGACCATCACAGCCGCGCTCTTCTTTTTGAAAAGGCCATGGAAAAGATCCATGCTGATTATCCCAGGGATGAAGAAGCGGCGATATTTTATGCACTGGCTTTAAATGGTGCTGCTGATCCGGCGGATAAAACATTCAGCAAACAGAAAAAAGCCGGTGATATGCTGGCAGCAATGTATTCCGAAAAAACCAACCATCCCGGCCTTGTCCACTATATCATTCATAGCTACGATTCTCCATTGTTGGCTCCGCTGGGCCTGGCTGCTGCAAGAAAATATGCTTCTGTAGCGCCCTCTTCTGCTCACGCACAACATATGCCTTCGCATATTTTTGTCAGGATGGGGTATTGGGATGAAGTTATTCAATCCAATACTGTGGCCGCAGAGTCTGCAAGATGTTATGCAGAGAGCACCGGTCTTGAAGGTCATTGGGATGAAGAACTGCATTGCCTGGATTATCTGACATACGCCTATCTGCAAAAAGGAGATAATACCAGGGCAAAACAGGAATGGGATTATCTGAAGGATATGAAGAAAATAGACCCGGTGAATTTTAAAGTGGCTTATGCGTTTGCAGCCATTCCCTCCCGGTATGTATTGGAAAATAAAATGTGGAAAGAAGCGGCAACACTTGAAATAAATCCGGTCGGCTTTAGCTGGCAGCAATATCCCTGGCAGTCTGCCATCCTTTATTATACCAGAGGATTGGGCTCTGCCCATACAGGTGACATCGCTGCAGCAAAAACAGCGCTTGACAAACTGAAATCCATCCATGATACACTGACCTTGCAAAAAGATGTGTACAAAGCCAATCTTGTACAGGTACAGGCAAACACTGTTGAAGGGTGGACCCTTTTTAAAGAAGGAAAAACTGCTGATGCGTTGAAGCTGATGAGAGATGCTGCGGACCTGGAAGATAATACTCAAAAAATGGCTGTTACTCCCAGCGAAATATTACCTGCCCGTGAACTGCTTGGTGATATGCTGCTGCAATTGAATGAACCTGCAAAAGCATTACAGGAATACGAAGCCAGTCTTCTGCAGCATGCCAACCGGTTTAACGGGTTGTATGATGCTGCACTAGCCGCTGATCGATCAGGAAATAAGGGAAAAGCAAAATCATATTATCAGCGATTGCTAAGTATTGCTGATCCAAAAGATCAGGAAAGAACTGAGTTGAAAGCGGCCAGGCTCTACCTCAATAAACTATAATCGGATAATTGTGGTGTCCGGCTTTTTTAATGTATCGTTCTTTTAAATTCAATTTCGCCGTCCTATCTTTGCACCGTGTATGAATAATCACCCTGATCATATTATCAATTCATAAATGAAAGCGAACAAACGGTTCGCTTTTTTTATGCCAAAAACCGATGGTTATGGATGTTGAAATTCTATCCCGGATACAGTTCGCCTTCACCATTGCTTTCCATTACATCTACCCTCCTTTGAGTATCGGCCTCGGGCTTACCCTGGTGATCATGGAAGGGATGTACCTGAAAACACGTAATCCCATTTATGAAAAAATGACGCGGTTCTGGATCAAGATATTTGCGCTCATTTTTGGTATTGGTGTGGCTACAGGCATCATCATGGAGTTTGAATTTGGCACCAATTGGGCGGCTTATTCCAAATATGTAGGAGATATTTTTGGCAGTGCACTGGCCGCAGAAGGGATTTTTGCTTTTGCATTGGAAAGCGGTTTTCTTGGTATCCTTTTATTTGGATGGAACAGGGTGGGACCTAAAGTGCATTTCTTTGCTACCGTGATGGTATTCCTTGGTTCGATGTTCAGTGCCGTATGGATCGTGGTGGCCAATAGCTGGCAGCAAACACCGGCTGGATATCATATTGTAGGAGAAGGAATGAATGCGCGGGCGGAGATCACTGATTTCTGGGCCATGGTATTCAACCCTTCGAGTGTTGATCGCCTTACACATACATGGTTGGGCGCTTTTCTCGCCGGTTCATTCCTCGTATTAAGTGTGAATGCCTATTACATCCTCAAAAAGAAACACCTGGAAATTGCAAAGCCTGCTTTTAAAATAGCATTGACTGTGGCACTCATCAGTTCTTTATGCCAGCTTGTTTCAGGCCATAGCAGTGCTGATGGAGTGGCAAAGAATCAACCGGCCAAACTGGCTGCTATGGAAGGACATTATGATAGCAGTGCCGCTGCAGATATGTACCTCTTTGGCTGGGTAAATGATAAGGAACAGAAAACAAGCGGACTGGCCATCCCTGGTGGACTTTCCTTTCTTGTGCACCAGGACTTCAAAGCGCCGATCACAGGACTGAATGCTTTTAAACCGGAAGACCGGCCAGGCCAGGTGAATGCTGTTTTCCAGTTTTACCATATCATGATATCAATAGGAATGATCCTGATCGCCCTCACTGTATATGCATCATGGTTGTGGTGGAGAGGAAAACTGTTTGATAAAAGATGGCTGATGCTGGTGTTTGCCTGGGCCGTTCTTTTACCACAGATCGGTAACCAGGTGGGCTGGTTCACTGCAGAAATGGGAAGACAGCCCTGGGTGGTATATGGGCTGCTGCGTACTTCAGATGGATTATCGAAAAATGTGCAGGCACAGCAAGTTCTTTTTTCTCTGATCCTGTTCACGCTGGTGTATACCATCCTGTTTATCCTGTTCCTTTATCTGCTGAACAAAAAAATTAAACACGGGCCGGTGGATTATAATACCAAAGAGGCAATTGATGAAGGAAGTAAAAGAGATAACCCAATTCTTCAACACGGCTAAAATATTATCATATGGGCAGTTTTCTCGGTTTGGATTACAATGTATGGTGGTTCCTGGTTTTCGGAGCCGTTATATCAGGGTATGCCATCCTGGATGGCTTTGACCTTGGTGCAGGCGCTTTGCATCTTTTCTTAAAAAAAGAACAAAGCCGGCGTATAGCATTAAATGCTATTGGACCGATCTGGGATGGGAATGAAGTATGGCTGGTAATTGGAGGTGGTGCTTTATTTGCCGGGTTCCCGGTAGCCTATGCTGCTATCTTTTCAGCATTTTATATCCCCTTTTTTGTTTTTCTTATCGGTTTAATATGGCGTGCAGTGGCCATTGAGTTCCGGAGCAAGGAACCTGGCCGCCTCTGGAGGCTTAGCTGGGATTTTGTGTATTCATTTGCCTGTATTGTGATCGCGCTCTCGTTGGGGTTGATGCTGGGAAATGTTGCGCTTGGCCTGCCCTTGAATGATCAGAAAGAATTTACCGGCAACTGGCTTAGTTTCTTCAATCCTTTTTCCAT
>DATAJQ010000276.1:0-3471 GCA_036262095.1 Chitinophagaceae bacterium
CCACTTTTTCTTTTACCGGTATCTCGAAAGCATTTTTCTCGATCGGTGTTTTCCAACTCACTTCACCATATCCTTTTTGAGGAGCAAGCTGCACAGGTTCTGTCAGCAATTTCGCATTGCCTTTTGCGATGGCTACAGCCAATTCCGCTGTTTTGGCGATGCTGGCATTGTCCATTTTTTCTGTAGCAGCAAATCCCCAGCTTCCATTGGCGATCACGCGGATGCCGACACCATAAGATTCTGTGTTGGCGACGCCCTGTACGCGATTATCACGTGTTACTACCGATTGATTCAGGTATCTGCCGATACGGACATCAGTGTAGGTGGCGCCTTTTGCTTTTGCTGCATTCAGAGCAATGTCGGCCAGTCTCTTTTTTTGAGAAGCATCCATAAATTCTTCCAGCAAGCGTTGCTCAGGAACTGCATAGCCTTTCGTGGAAAAGCCTGTAAGAAAAGCCGCTGTGGTGCCCATGCCTGCAAGGCTGATAAAATCTCTTCTTTTCACATTTGAGGGTTTATTGTACTAGTATTATTCTTCATAATATTCGTTGGCCGATGTTCGATGGCCGAGTGGCCGATCACTGTGGATCGCTGGACGCTTTCAATTGTGTCATTCGGCCATCGGTCATCGGTCAATGGCCATCGATTAAATAGCATCAGACAAAGACGTGAACGTAAAGTCCCTGATCTTCATCGGCGGCAGAATGGAACTGCCGCTGCGCACGGGTTTTCCTAATTCTTCCACATTGTTGAGCATGATGATCGGGCTTTCGTTGAAACGGAAATTCTTGATCGGGAATTTGATCTTTCCATTCTCGATATAGAATGTTCCGTCGCGGGTGAGGCCTGTTTGCACCAGTGTTTGCTGGTCAACCATGCGGATATACCAGAAACGGGTAACAAGGATGCCTTTCTCGGTGTTCTTGATCAGGTCTTCCGTAGTGGCTGTGCCGCCGGTCATGATCATGCCTCCGCCGCCAAAGCGGCCGCCGCCAGGACCAGGTAACGGGTTCACACCTTTTTTCTGCGCCCAGTAACGGCTGCAGGCCAGGTTCTTCACCACACCATTTTCTACCCATACTGTTTTTTCAATAGGCAATCCATCACCGCTCCAGGTAGAACCGGGCAGTTCAGCGTTCATCGGATCGCTATAGATATTTACTTTTTCATCAAAGAGCTGCTCGCCTAACCTGGTGCCTCCTCCTTTCTTGCTCATGAAGCTGCGGCCTTCATCAGCACTGCGGAGATCAAAGCCACGGATGATGCCGCCAAGCATATCGCTCGCAGCCAATGGCTCAAGGATCACTGTGTAGCGGCCTGGTTCAATTGCTTTGGCACCGGCGGAACTGGTTGCTTTATTAGCCGCAATTTTGGTGAGTGCAAGCGTATCCAGTTTTTTTACATCGTTGAAGCTATGGTCAACATAACCGGAACCTGTTCCTTCCTGGTTGCGTACTGTTACAGAAAAGGAAACATTGGTGCTTTTATTATAGGCAAAAAGACCTTTGGAGTTCATTACTGCGCGGAAGCCGGCAGAGTTTTCCAGGAAGCCTGCTGCTTCCAGTTTATTGTCTTTTGCCACTTTCAGGCTTTGCGCTACCATATCAGCCCTTGATGCAGGGGACATGGCTGCAGTAGAATCCAGGAAGCCGATCGATTCCTTAAAATTGGAAGGGCCTAGCAGGGGCATGTATTCAGGATTCTCCGGAGAAAGGCGGGCCAGTTCTTCTGCCCGGCGAACTACTTTTTCCAGTGATGCATCATCAAATTCATTGATGGTTGCATTACCTGTTCTTTTACCAAATGAAGCACTCACGCTCAGGCTGAGATTGCTTACTTCACCTGCAGTGGACACGGCATTGCGGGCATAACGGATATTACCGCTTTGCTGGCCGCCTAGAGATACTTCTGTTTCATCAGCTTTGGAGAAGCTCAGTACTTTTTTCAGTATGGTCTGCGCTTCGTCTTTACTAAGAATTGCCATAAGTTATTTTAAAATTTAAATGTCTGATAATTAAAAGTCAAAATTCAAAATGCAAAAATCAAAAACAGGTAACCACTTGATATTTTTAGAGCGGCTTTTTTATTTTGCATTTTTACTTTTATCCGATGCTCCTGGCTGTGTTGATCACATTAATGCCATTGAAGCGTGTGGTAGCACTGCCATGTGATACAGCGCTGCTTTGCCCGGGCTGGCCTTTACCATCACTAAAAGAACCACCCAGTGCATAGTCGCTCGAATCACAGATAGCTGCAACGGAATTCCAGAACTCCTGCGTATTGGCCTGGTAAGCCACATCATTCAGCATGCCGGTGATCTTACCATTCTTGATCTCATAGAAATTCTTGCCGCCAAACTGGAAGTTGTAACGTTGCTGATCGATGGAATAGGAGCCATCGCCAATGATGTAGATCCCTTTTTCCACGTTCTTGATCATATCATCTACGCTGAGCTTTTCTTTGCCTGGTCTCAATGACACGTTAGGCATGCGTTGGAACTGTATATCATCCCAACCCTGGGAATAGCAACATCCCTGTGACTGTTTCAGGCCAAGGATATGTGCCTGATCGCGGATAACCTGGTAGTTGACCAGTATGCCGTCCTTAATAAGATCCCATTCACCGCATTGCACGCCTTCATCATCCCAGCCCACAGCACCGAGTGAACCTTTTTGCATTTTATCTGCAACGATGTTCACATGCTTATTACCGAAATTGAATTTGCCTGATTTCCACTTGTCCAGTGTGAGGAAGCTGGTGCCTGCATAGTTGGCTTCGTATCCCAGTACACGGTCCAGTTCTGTGGGGTGACCCACTGATTCATGGATCGTAAGCCAGAGATGGCTTGGGTCAAGCACGAGATCGTATTTGCCCGGCTCAACAGATTTAGCTGTCAGTTTCTGCTGCACATCATTGGCTGCATTCTTAACGTCTTCCAGCATATCATAACGGCCCTTGTAGCGGGTTACCACGCCCTGTAATTTATCTTCAGGCCTTGCGTGCATGTATTCATAACCCATGCCCATGGGGGCGCTGAGTGAGCCGCGAGACATGAACTTGCCTGATGCGCGGTCAATTTTGGTAACATTGAACATCGGGAAAATGCGATGGATGTCCTGGTCGATATAGGAACCATCAGTGCTGGCGAAATATTTCTGCTCATTCACTGCTGAGATCATTGCGTTTACAAAAGTTGCTCCGCCTTGTATAGCTGCATTATTCACTTCCATCAACAGGTCTACTTTCTCTTTGATGGGAACTTCAAAAGCATTGATCTCTATCGGCGCTTTCCAGCTTACTTCTCCGTAACCTTTTTGTGGTGCGAGCTGTACAGGTTCACCCTGGATCTTCGCATTGGCTTTTGCTACAGCTACTGCCTGCTCGGCAGCTTTGGCGATCGCGTCTTTTGTAACAACATGCGTTGCTGCAAAACCCCAGGAACCATTGGCAAGCACGCGGATGCCTATGCCA
>DATAJQ010000277.1:0-3267 GCA_036262095.1 Chitinophagaceae bacterium
GCTTACCAAGAAAGGAACGCTCCGTAAAGACTGGGAAGGAAAAATCAGTTTGCAGGTAAATCCTTATCTCAATATTGAATATCTCGGCATGCTGGTGGATACCAGCAATGACCTGGTAAAATCATCGCCAACACGACTGAAAAAGATCCGCCAGGCGATCAACTATGGTTTTGACCGCCGCAAAATGGCTTTATACCTGCGCAATTCCCTGGGCACACCGGCCGAATCAGGTTTTGTGCCTGAAGGAATGCCTTCATTCGATACATCAGCAGTGAAAGGGTATACTTACAATCCTGCCAAAAGCCGGCAACTGCTGGCAGAAGCAGGATACCCGGACGGAAAAGGATTGCCGGCTATCAAACTGCTTACAATCCCGATCTATGCTGATATGGGAGATTATATTGCCAAGCAATTAAATGAGGTTGGCATTACCGTACAGGTGGATGTGGTGCAGAAAGCGTTATTACTGGAACTGACTTCCAATTCGAGGGCTTTGTTTTTTCGCGGTAGCTGGATTGCTGATTATCCCGATGCGGAAAACTATTTATCGGTATTCTATTCTAAAAATCCTGCGCCACCGAATTACACAAGGTATAAGAACCCGGCTTTTGACGCGCTGTTTGAAAAAGCATTGGTGGAAACGAATGATTCGATCCGTTACCGGCTGTATCAGCAGGCGGATCAGTTAATGATGGAAGATGCACCGGTGGTGCCGTTGTGGTATGATAAGGTGGTGAGGTTGGTGCAGATGAATATTACAGGGTTTAAGCCGAATGCGTTGAATTTATTGGAATTAAGAAGGGTTGAGTTGATGAAAAAATAATATTTATTTGATAATCAGTTTTTTATGTTTGAAGAATACTCCAAATTATCCATAAAATTTGGAGTATCATATGATTTATTCCTAATTTTGGAATAAATTAGGAGGTTTTATGAGGATTCCCGAAAGACCACCAAAACTTAGCGAAGAGTATTCTTATACTTCTATTGTGAATGACTTGTTTAGCACAAAGAAGTTAGAGGAGTTTTTTGAGATCAATAACAATCAATATCCCTATTGGGATAAATGGAAATATATCGCCAAACAATGGCAGTATGACCCCAAAAAACTATGGGCTGCGATAAAACATCACCGCCGGGGAGGTCTGCTGTATTTCTCACCTCAGCTATCACTCCAGCTTAATGCGCCTTCTGTGATCCAGCAATACCTGCATGAATTTGACATGAACCTGGGGGGAACCTTGCAGGGAGAAAATATTATTCCATCTGAGGATCGCGAACGGTACCTGATCAATTCTTTGATGGAGGAAGCTATTGCTTCTTCACAATTGGAAGGAGCTGTAACAACCCATCAACTGGCACGTGAGATGCTGGAATCAAATCGCAAGCCACGTAATCATTCAGAGCAAATGATTTTGAATAATTACGAAGCAATGAAGTGGATTGTTGACAACAAGCATTTGCCATTTACGTTGGGCAATCTGTTGCAATTGCATGCAATTGTTACCAACAATACTTTAAGGGATAAAGCAGATGAAGGCCGGTTTAGAACAGATGACGAAGTGAATGTAGTGGATGTTCAAACGGGCGAGGTAGCACACTATCCACCACCACATACGGAGTTATTATCCTTAATGAAGCGCTTCTGCGACTTCGCTAACGATAAGGTCAAACAATTTTCTTTTGTTCATCCTATCTCTAAAGGGATCGTACTGCACTTCCTGATAGGGTTTATCCATCCCTTTGTGGACGGTAATGGAAGAACAGCCCGGACAATATTTTATTGGTATCTGTTAAAGAAAGGGTACTGGTTGATTGAGTATATGTCTGTGTCAAGAGTAATATTAAACGCAAAGGCTCAGTATGCACGCGCTTATCTTCATACTGAACTCGATGAAAATGACCTTACCTATTTCGTTTTGTATAATGCCCAATGCATCCAAAAAGCGCTCGAAGAACTCAAGCAGCATATCAAGCGCAAAACAGCGGAGAGAAAAAATGTCATGGACCTGTTGCGTAATACGGATTTTAACGAGCGTCAGATTGTATTACTACAGGAACTTATGCAAGACGCTGGCAGACGTTATTCCGTTTCGCAAATTGAAAAATGGTTCGATATTAGTAACCAAACAGCCCGCAACGACCTGAACGGGTTGGTTGAAGCGGGCTTGCTTGCATTTCGCAAAACAGGAAAGAAAATCCAGTTTTTTGCGGCTAAAGATTTTGGAGTGAGAATCCGGAAAAAATAAAGGTCTATTTCTTCAGTTTATCCTTAAATACCTTCCTGAACTTATCCACTTTCGGCCTTATCACGATCTTGCAATAAGGATTAGCATTCTCATTATTGTCAAAATACTGCTGATGATAATCTTCTGCCGGGAAAAAGCTTGTAAAAGGAGTGATCTCTGTTACAATAGGTTTATCGAAAGCTCCGCTCTTATCCAGCTCCGCTTTATATTTTTCCGCTTTCTCTTTTTGTTCCTGGTTGTGATAAAATACGCCGCTGCGGTATTGCGTGCCTATATCATTGCCCTGGCGGTTGAGCGTGGTAGGGTCGTGTGTTTCCCAAAACACTTCCAGCAATTCGTCAAAACTGATCTTTGCCGGGTCGTATACGATCTGCAGGGCTTCTGCATGGCCGGTTTCCCCGGTACAAACCTCCTTGTAAGTGGGGTTTGTTGTATGCCCGCCGGTGTAGCCGGACACAGCGCTGATCACTCCGTCCAATTGTTCAAAAATGGCTTCTGTACACCAGAAGCAGCCGTTGGCTAAAGTTGCTGTATCGGTTTTGCCTGAAAATGAAGCTGTGCTCATGTTTATTTCCTTTTTTTTCGTGGCCTTTTTGTCTGTTGCCGGGGATGGGTGCTGGGCGCAGGAGATCAATCCACCCATTGCCAGGACAACCAGGCCCAGTGCCGCCTTCAGGTTTATGCTTTTTGCTAAAAGATTCATAAAGATTGTTTATTCTGTTGACGAACCCATTACAATGAATAACAAGCGCAGGATTTGAAAGTTCAGGAGCTTAACAACTCCGCAATAAATTACCTTTGCCTGCTGAAATAAATTTGACGTCAAAGAGTATATGAAACGAAGCATAACAAATTTCTCAGGCAGGCAGGTGGGTGAATATGCTGAGTTCCATCCGGCCAAATTAAAAAAATAAAAGATATTCGGATGAAACTTTTCCCTGAATCGGCTTATTTACAACTGGAATTTGATAAAGTAAAATCCCTGCTGGCCAACTATTGCCAGGCAGATCATGCCCGG
>DATAJQ010000278.1:0-41636 GCA_036262095.1 Chitinophagaceae bacterium
GTTGCTACAATTGAGCCCCAGATAAAGAGAAATAGGTTCCGTGTCAATAATGACGCGGGTTTGCGGGTTTGGTTGTTGTCTGTTTGTTGCATAACACTGTTATTAAGGGAAGCGGGCTCACTTCCCAGTTACTAAATGATGGAATAAAAAGGTATGGATCTGCGATCGCGGTGGACGATTGCAGGCTGGCGGGCAATCAGTTATAACACTACTATCTTTCCTAACATCGTTAACTTTCCTGGCAAAAAAATATAATTATCCTTTCAGGTTCTTGATAAAGCCATCGATAGCATCATCAAGAACCAACTTATTCAGTTCATCAGCTACTTCTGTGTTGTTGTTGATCATTTTTATAGAGATCAATCCGTGCATTACTGACCAGAAGGTGTGATATTTCAGGCAGGAATTGATCTGTTTGTTTTTATTGCTTGTGATCAGCTTATTGATCGGTTCCATTACCAGGTTCCTGAAGGGAGTGAGTTCGGGAAGGCATTTCTCCTGTTCGCAACAGGCAATACCCAATCCAAACATCAACTGGTAATATTCTTTATTCCTGAAAGCAAAATTCCAGTAGGCATCTGCTATGGCCTTTAGCTGGCCACCGGGATCATCAGTGGAGTCCTTTGCCTGCTGGAGTTTTTTGGCGAGCAGGTTGAAACCCTGCTTACCGAATTCCAGCAATATTGCTTCCTTATTCTCAAAGTGATCATAGATCACAGGTACACTATACTCAATTGCGTCGGCAATTTTGCGTATTGACAGGGATTGCCAACCTTCCTCTTTTACGATCTGCCAGGCTGTTTCCAGTATGCTGGCCCTGACCTCGTCTTTCTGACGTAAACGTCTTTCTACTATTCCCATATCTTCTGTGTTTTACCTAACACCGTTAGCAAAGTTAATGATGTTTCAAAATTCTGAACAAATCTTTTTTTGTGACAGGAAGTTAAAGAAAACTTATTATAATTTAAACAATTGATTATGAATAGAAAAGAATATTGTGGCTAAAACGACTCCTTCCCGTTCTTCCCGCCTTACCGGTAAATTTTTACCGGTAAGGCGGGAAGAACGGGAAGGATGGTTTTAGGGCGGCGGTCGCCTCAATACATGATCTTTTTGATGTTCTCTGTGTAGCTCTTGCTTACTTTCAGAGGTACTTCGTTTTTAAGTACCAGGTAGGTATCACCGTTCTCTTTATACACTTCGTGAATATGGTTGATGTTGACGATGTGTGAGCGGTGTATGCGAATAAAGAGAGAGGGGTTAAGTTTTTGTTCCAGCATGCCGATCCCAAAATTGCTGAGATAGGTTTTCCCGCTGGTGAACACGCGGGTATAGTCTTTCTCTGCTTCGAGGTAGGCAATATCATTGATATGAATGCTGATCATCTTGCTGCCATTTTCCAGCAATATCTTTTCATAGTAATTGCTGCCTGTTCCCTGGGTAAGATTCTGTATGCTCTCAGGAGAATTACCTTTTACCAATAGTTTTGATAAAGCCTGGTTGAACCTTTCTTTGGTATATGGTTTCAACAGGTAGTCGATCGCATTGGAATCAAATGCCTTTAGTGCGTAGCGGTCAAATGCGGTAGAGAAAATGATCTGTGGCACGTGCACGATATTTCCCAATACCTGGAAGCCGCTAAATCCGGGCATTTGTATATCCAGGAAAATAAGATCGGGTTCAACGCGGTTTATGGTGCTTACTGCTTCGATGCCATTATTGCATTCTCCCACCACTTCCAGGTCTGCATGGTCTTCGAGATATTGACGGATGATAAGCCTGGATGCTTCTTCATCATCTATGATCAGTACTCTTTTGGGCATGATTGTTATTTGATGCTAAAATAGGGATTTGCTTATCCCGGGAAAAGATAAACCGACGAATGCCTGTATGAGACGGCAAAACGACGGATAACATGAATGCAACGTTATGGCCACCCATGTTGTCAAAGGCAATTTTTTTCTTAAAACCGGGGAAATGCCTGTTCATTTTTTCGTCGAAGAATAAGGCAATCCGGCGGAAAACGGTCGGGGTGATGAAGGAAGAGAATTAAGTTTGGTAGCACGAATTAGACAAATAAACCGATTCTCATGAAAGTACTGGTGATAGAAGATGAGCCTGTTGCTGTCCGCCGCCTCACGGATATGCTTGTTGAAATAGAGGAAGAAGTGCATATCGTCAATGTAATTGATAATGTGGAAACAGGTTCAGACTACCTGCGGAGTACCGGCGATATCGACCTGGTATTTATGGATATTGAAATGGGTAATAACCGCCATCTCGAAACATTCCGGAATGCCTGTACAGAAACTCCTGTGATCTTTATTACATCCTATCAGAAATATGCCTTAAAGGCTTTTCAATTCAACAGCGTCGATTACCTGCTCAAGCCACTTCAGAAAGAAGCGCTGGAGGCTGCGATCCGGAAATATAAAAAATGGCATGGCCAGCTGAAGTCCTCCCTCCAGCGCCAACTGGCCGGGATACTGGATAATATCTCAACAAGAAATATTTCAAGAGAACGTTTTCTGGCCAAGGCCGGCACAAGATATATTTCCGTATCTGCCAATGACATCGCCTATTTCTATACCAAAGGAAAATTACAATACATAAAAACCTGCCGCAATGAAGACCTGCTGATAGATAAACGGCTTGATGAAATTGAAGCTGATATTAATGATACGGACTTCTTCCGGGTAAACCGCCAGTTCATTCTTAACTATTCCCATATAGAAAGAGTGCATGCCTGGTTCAGCGGTAAATTGAAAGTCCAGGTCAATCCCATACCATACGAAGAGATCGTCATCAGCCGCTTGAAGGCAGCAAAGTTCAAGAAGTGGTTGGGAGAATAGACAGGGATTTATTCTGCCGGTATTTTGAAAGAAAACCGTAACCCCTGCGGGTTGCGGCTTACGTGAAGCTTTTCGTTGTACAATCTTTCAATTCTTTGTGCCGTGCTTTTCAATCCAATCCCTTTCACGAACAGATCATCAAGATTGCCTTCATAGCCAATGCCACTGTCGCTGACAATGATATGTACAAAGTCATCACGCAACTGGCAGGTAATGCTGACCGACCCGCCTTTTACCAGCGGGCTGATGCCATGGTTCAATGCGTTTTCCACCAGTGGTTGCAATATCATAGGCGGTACCTCGGTTTGCAGCACAGAAGGTTCGATCACATATTCCACCTGAAGGCGATTGCCAAAACGGTGGCGCTCCAGCGTAAGCCAGGTTTTAATGAATTCCAGTTCCTGCTCCAGCGGCACCAACTGCCGCTCGCTCACTTTTAAGGCATAACGGAATGTATCTGCCAGTTGCGCGATCAGTATCCTTGTTTTCTCCAAAGAAGGAGGAACTGAAGCGCTGATGGAATTAAGTGTATTGAATAAAAAGTGCGGTTCTATCTGTGCTTTCAATGCTTTGATCTCGCTCTGGTAAGCCAGTTCTTTCAACTCCTGCTCGCGGATCAGTTGCCGCTTGGTATGCAGCCAGAAATTATAACCATGAAAGATCGAGAATTCCAGGCAGTAGAAGAAAGCCGTGACATAAATATCCCACATCATGGTGCCATAGTCAAAAACTATATGCGGCAGGCAATTGATCAGTTTGGCATAGGCATACACCCAAACCGTACAAAATACCGCAAGGCAAATAAGGTGGATCAATAGCCTGAGCGCAATTGACTGGTGCTTCAGCTTCCGGAAAAGCAGCCACCAAACAGGGACGGTAAGAACGATCTTAAGTGATGCATCTATTATGTTGGAGACAATATGTGGCCACTTGCTCTGCGGATGATAAGAAAAGATAAGCACCACATAAAAGAATGCACTCCAGAAAAAAGTGAAGGATAACCAGGCCAGCAGTTCCCCACGGCTTATATTCCATTTTACTTTTTTCTGAAGCCGCTCTCTGAATGTCATAATGCCTGATCGGATGTTAAATTTCCGGGCAAAACTAACATGTGAACCATAAAGTCAGGAGAAAAGCTGACGAATGGCCGGATAAGCCGACGAATGGCCCTGAACCGTTACTCCACCCATTCCCATTTTGGCGCTTCCTTTACATCGTTCCAGGTAAGCCTTAATATTTTTCTTTCTGCAGTTCTCAGGTAAATATTATTGTTGACAGTGCCATTTAAAAATTTATCAAAGTTCCCAATTGCAATATAACAGGAGGTGTCTGAAACATTTATCGGAAAATCTTCTTTTTTGATCACTGACCCATTTGGCAGCAATTCCAGCAGCAACACATAATGATTTACTGAATCAGCCGAAACAATATTTCTCCTGGAGAGCAATAACAGGTGATATTTTTCCAGGTTGCCCTCACCATCTACATTCACAAAATCAACTTTACTGGGCATGCTCAACACAGCATGGTTCATTTGCCGTTTAGATAATGGTTGTAAGGGAATATACCAATCCCTTACAGAAGAATGCAGGTTATTGGCAATAAAATCGTACACACAAAAAGCTGCTTTGCTGTTGATGGTTTCCAGGAATTTATTATAGTGATAATTTTTAAACAGCGAGTCATATTTCATGAACAGATCTTCTGTTACAAAATATTTCACAGGTCCATATAGTACAGTATTCCGGTGGCCGAATTTCAGCCACCCGTTTACGGTGTCATGAAGATTAATGACGGTATCGCCATATTGAAAGAATCTTCTGTAGCTGCGGATCATAGCCGGTGTGTCGTGTGCGTTGAACCCTGAAGTGGTGATAACGTATAAGGTATCCCTGCTTACCTCTCTCATTGGTTTAGGCCGGTCGGCCATATATTGCCATATAAAATAACCGGCAGCCGCGAGTGCTATCAGCAGGAAAGGGATTTTCAGTTTTTTGATAAACGATCTCCTGGCTTCCCGTTTTGCATAGGCCTTTTTCCACCCGGCGATCCGTTTTTCGATCGATCCAGTATTCTCATTCTTTCTTTGCAGGAACTGTTGAAGGAATTCAACCGAATTCTTATTGCTTTGCTTCAGTTCAGAAAGTGTCAGGCGCAGATCGGTATGATTGTACTTATAGTAGCGGGTCAAACAATAAACAGCAAATTCTTTAGCCAGGTATTTTTCTTCGCGTATCATTATCTGAACAAATAGACAAGAAGATTATTGGGGGTAAGATACGTAGAATCTTCTGCCTGCAACATCAATGAAAGCTGCCAGCGGCGGTTGCCTTCATGAGCGGGCAACTCTTCCCAGCGGAACTCCCCATTTTTTGCCAGCTCATCCACAGCGGAGATTGAATATGGAGGCTTCCATAGCCGGTTCAGTTCATCTTCAAAGAAGAGCAATTTTAATGTATCGCCTTCTGCCAGTATCCTCCCTGCAGGCATCCTGGTCTTGCACCAAAGCTTCAGGCTGTCACTTACTACGTAGCTGAGCTGCGCTGGTGAGGCGTCTTTTTCTGTCTTTTCCCTGCAGGAAATGATGAAAAGCGCCAGTAACAGAAAACCCGCATAAATGCTTTTTTGTAAGATTGACATCCCGGTAGGTTTAGTTGAAATAATTATTGAATGAAGCAGAACGGGCAATCGTGAGAATGGATCTCCTGATCATGACTTTGTCTTCTTCTGACCACACATGCTTATGATGATTCCGCAATTGGATATACACAGCCATGCATTGTGTCGGTTTCTGTTGTTTTAATTCACCCTGATGCAGTTCCCTGTTGGCAATAATGATCAGCAGATTTTTCCTTCTAGCAGATGTATCCATATCTGATTCATCGGCTGTACCGGTTTTAGAGTACAGGTAGAAGGTTTGACCATCTATATTCAATGTCCCTTTTCCCAAATTAATCCCGTCCTGCGATGCTGAATTAAGCAGGGCATAAGCCGTGCCTCCCGGTTCTGCATTGGACAAACGCATACTTTCGAAAATGGTATTACGGCGGGCCCTGAAAAGCGCTTCGGCATTATTATAGCCGTCCTGGTCATATATCCAGTTGATGGTGTCTTTATCAGGAGAATCCTTCTGGATGAATTTTAATTTCAGGTCTCTGTCGAACCGTGTCATTTTAATGGCCATCTGGCATAAAGTAGCAGGCGACACTTTATAAATTTCAGCACCTACCTGTGAGGCTCTGAAGGTGAGATAAGAACCACCAGGCAGATTATTGCGCGCTACGGAGCGCCGGTTTTCTTCGTAGGTCGCAAACTGTGGCAGCAATCCGTCCGTAAACAGGTTGTTTTTGACAATAGCACTGTCTTCCAGGTTGTCGAGATACCAGTTCATCCGGCTTTGCCTTGCACCTGTTGAATCGCTGTTGGTGATACAATGAAAATTCTGTGCAAATTCTTTGGCCAGCAAACTGCGGGGATTGCCAAACAGCAGGTTCTTATCGAGCGTATTCTGCGGCCATTTATCCAGGTTGCTGTTGAAATGGTAAGTTTCCCTTCCGATACGCACTACAGGATAAACATTCTTGTTGGAAGGACCATTGTAGCGAACGAATATTCCCGGTTGTTGTGCATCGTAGCGATAGCCGGCTACCAATGGCGTGGATTTTAATTGGTCTTTTTCAAAAGAACCTAAATAATTTATGAGCAGGTGATAGCTGTTCCTGGAAAAGGCCAGGAAGTTTCTGGCAGAGAATTCCTTTTCTTCATCCAGCGACACGGGAAACACTTCACGGCCTGCAAAATATTTGGTGGTTTTATTATCGTCGGAGCTCTTGATTATTTCGGTTTCATCAAGCCCGGCAGGCATCAGGTCGAGTTCATTCCATCTGCCGGCAAACCCATCTATCACTGCGGCCCAGGTAAACGGTTTTATCGTACTGCCGGGCTTGCCATCACTTATCAGGCTTCTGCGCTGTATGAGCCGGTTGGCATTAGCATCGGATAATTTATAGGTGAGGGTGAACAATTCCGATAATGAAGTGAAATAATTGGGGTCAACAGAAATATGGCTGGTGCGGTCATCCGTATACAATTCGTTTTGTGCCATGGCCCGGAGGTTTACATCGCCATCCGTTACAGTGATGCTGGCTTTAACCTCAGAACTGTCGTATATCCTGCTTAAAAGACTGTCCAGGCTTTTTTGCAGACCAACATCCAGTGTAAGCTGCAGTGGCTTGCCTGAAGGACTGCTCTTCAGGTTATGGCTAAGCATATAAGTATACAACTTATGATCGCTTTCAGGATATAAATACTGGTACTTTCCGTTTACCCAGAATGGTCTTGCCAGCAATTCACTGGCCAGAATGCCTCCATGGAAGAAAGTGATATCGCCTTTCCTGGAACTGGATTCAACCGTAAATCCATCTGTTTCATTTACCCTGATCGCAAATGCCTGTTCATCTGTTGCCCTTCCATTATTTGCATCGAGTATGATATCCGGTGCATTGGCCTGTACAAAATATTGATAAGGACTTCCGGCTTCCTTGCCGGATAACCTGCGGAAAGCAGATGAAGGTAGTGCCACTGTATTGATCCCTTCCACCTGTTTGGTGGAATATAATATCCTGCCTGCCGGTAATGATTCTCCGTTATAGTTAAAGCCAGAAACAGGCGAAATGTTTTTACCTGCATAGCCAAGCACGGGTTGAAGCGGGCTGGTTTCGCGGTTGTTCAGAGAGGCCTTAATAAAGAACCATTCATTCACTTTTATTTTCCAGCCTGTTTCGCGGTCGCTTTCTACAAATAAAAGATTGGTCGGGTTGTTTTTATCGGTATTGGTCAGCAGGAATTTTTCAAGTATACTACTTGCTGCGGGATTCTGGGTTTGCATTGCGGGAAGCAATGCCGCAATATCCGGGCTGTTGATCAACTCACGGTAGAATGCGGGCGCTTCCATTTTCCGCAATTGCTTCTGTTGCTGCTCAGGCAGCGTATTGAAATGATCTTCGATGCCATCATTCAATTTTTGTGCGCAATAAAGCAGATCGCTTTTCAGCGTCGCCAGTTCATAGTTGCCGGTTGCTTTCCTGGCAAAGGAAAACCCGAGAGCGATCAGGGCAAATATGGCTACAGGCAGCATAAAGTAGAAAGTATGCCTGATATGCAATCTTGCTAGATTGAATTTTTCCTGTCTTCTGTACAGGAGGCAGGAAATGATCACTGTTCCGAAAAAGGCAAGTGTATAGGACAGGTCATTGACTGCAAAAATAAAGTAGCTGATGCCGGTAAAAGGAAAAGCATTGCTGTTGATGAGTATATCAATCCCTCCAAAGCAGACAAGTTGCATCAGGAAATAAATACTGAATAAATTACCTGCACTATAACCTGTTGATTCGTTGTGAGCTTCCGCTACTGACCGGATGGGGAAGATCAGAAGGAGAAGCAGCAAAAGAATGGGTAGAGCCGTTGCTACAAAGCCATGCTCTGCTATCAGATATCTGACCGGCAAAGTATCACTCAGTTGTGTGGCATAGTTGCTTCCCACCGAAAAGTGCGGTTTAATAGAACTTGTCCATCCGCGTTCGCTGGCATAGTTATCAATAAACCACTTGTTTTGCTCTGCCCGCTCCATTTCTGCAATGCTGGGCATTTTATCGTTGCTCAGGGCAGACACTTTGGCAATGGCTGTTTCTGTTTTACCCAGTATGCTCAAAAACCTGGAATGAAAAGTGTTGGTATTGATCGGCAGGTCAATCTTTTTATCACTGCTCCCAAATTCAAAGAATAAAAAAGCATTGATGAATACGAAGCCTGCAATAAGAAGTGCTGTGCTTCCCAACGGAATGAACCCAAAAAGCCGGAACCGGTGTTTCAACCCCGCAAGGATCACTACAAAGAACCAGGCTAAAGCGCTGCTCAGAAAAAAGACATAAGCCATGCCCATATCCATCAGGGCAAATAAGCCTGTAAACCAGATAAGGATAATTAAATGCGTATATCTGGATTTCAACCCGATGGAGAAAAAGTAATTTCTATAGTCCAGTTTATCCGTTTCCTGTGAATCTTTTTTGATCAGGGGTTGCAGCAACAGTATGACCAGTGGATAGGCGATAAGGGAAAAACTGACCAGCCACCGGGCAATATTATTATCATTAATGGCCATGCCTGCTACAGGCAACAACAATAATAATATGGCCAATATGAGATTTGTTTTTCGCATGGCTCAGTTTTTAGAAGGTTTGGCAAATTGGAAAAAAAGGAACACCAGCAATGCCGCAAAAATCAATAAGCTGATCAGGAGATTGGTGGGCATGGACATGCCGAGGAAAGAGGTTTTCAGATAACTCTTATTGATAAAATCATTGAACTCATTTTTACTTATCGCTTCGGTATAAGGATAGCTTCTTACGCGCCAGCTCAGGAATAAGCGGAGCAGGAAGAAATAAAGAACAATATTTAACAATAACCAGAAGAAGACCGGCGTGCCGCTATGTTTTTCATCAGAATATCTTTTGGTATAAAAGAAAAGAAAAAGAAAGGAGCCGGCTACTACAATCAGGAAAGGTATTATTGTATTGACGAAATCACCTGTTACGTTTATCCAGGAATTGTGTAACCGGAGCAGCCAGCCTGCACTTCCTGAAGCGGGAGTCACCGTCCAGGAGCTGTCTGATTGTACTGGCTGAACTTCACCCGAACGGAATCTTGCATTGCTGATATCGTCGCCCGCCCGGCTGCTGGAGTACTGAAGCGTTCCCCAGAAATGATTATAGTTGCTGTCTGTATTTTCAAAATTCAATGCTGGCAATATATAACCTGCATAGCCAGCGCGCTCAAGTGCAAATCTGTTGTGGGTAGTGATGAATACTTCGTGATTCCGTCCCTTATCATCGGGGAGGGAAAATATCTGCGGTTGCAGGTATTTTAACGCAAAACGATCGGGCTGCATGAACTCAACGCTGAAAGCGGGCTGCTGAAGGAACTGTTTGCCTGCCGCTGATTCATAACCAAAATAGAACCGGTCATGATCACCTAATGCAATGGTTTTATTCTGGTATTGCAACGCGATAAGATCATAATTACCAGCCGAACTGGTCAACTGCAGGGAAACCGGTTGTGGTAAAACGAGCTTGGTTTGCCAATACTGGTAAGTAGGATCCTTGCCATAATACCAGCTTACAGGGCTGTCATAATTATTTTTTGTAACAAACTGTATGACTGTTTTCAATAAGTAAAGCCGCTGGAACGATTGAATGACGTCATAAGAAATGGGCAGGGTAGTATTCTCCAGCAGATCGGAGAAACGCATTCCATAAGCAATGACCTTTTCTTTGATGGTATCGGTTACTCCTTTATAAGTGATATTGAAATCGAACCTGTTTTTTCCTGATGGGGTTGATTGCACCCTGATCGTTTCTGCCGGACCTGCATCAGTCATTTTGATCAGCAATTGCTGATCAGCCTGTAAGGATGGGAGTCCTGATTGCTGTAAATGCCAGGTAGCATTATCACTTTGCTTTGAAACATATAATGGATAAGGAACGGCTGTGCAGCTGAGGGAAAACTGTCCATTGGTTTGTGTAAGGGTGATCCTGCCCTCCAGCCCTGCCTGCACATCAGCATACATATCACCTGCGATATAGAGCGGCTGCTGACCAGATGATACGAATCCTTCATGTACCAGGAAATGGTGACGGGAATTATTGCCAAGGTCTTTCCAGAAAAAGCGGCTGCCTGTAAATCCGAGGCAGAAAAGCAGGGTTGATAAAGCGAAACTGATCAGCAAGGATACCATTAGACGTACTATATTCTTGGTGGAATGCCATTGGTTCACATCTATGGAAGGGAATTCAAAAAGCAGGTAGATCAATCCCCATAGCGAAAACACCAACCAACTGCCGGTAAACAAACCCGGCAAAAAGAAAAGCAAACTGCCCGCAAGGACCGTCGAAACCAGGAGTGCAAACAGTGAAATATTTTTTTTCCAGTTCATGCGTTCTGCTTTAATCAACTGCTTTCAGCGAATCGAATATTTGTTGGGTTATTTTTTGGTTCACCAATACCAGGTAACTATTGTCAGGAGCCACTTTGGTAAACTTCCTTTTCTTAAGATCGATCAGGAAATTAATGATGGGAGCGTTGCCGGCAAGATTAGTGATGTCCAGTTCCGGATAAGTATAATCTTCCTGCAAAGCCCATTTGGAGAAATTAGGAGTGCTGAGCACGCTGAACTCTTTATTCTTATATCCTTTTATAAATTCCTGCAACAGGAACCAGGAATGAAGAGGGCTGTTACTATCCGGGTATAATACAGGAGGCATCACTGTTTCCAGCTTGCCTATCATTTCCAGCATTTTTTTGGATTGTTCATCGCTTTCTTTCTGTGCCAGTGTCAGTTTATCATAAGCCTCCTGGAGCTTTGCAGTTTCTTCTTCCTGCACCTTTTTTTCTGTTTGTGTTTTTTCTAGCTCGCCGGTTAATGTTGCCTGTTCAGCATTCAATTCTGACAAAGAGGTTTCCAGGGTAGCGGTTTTCGTGGTTAATTCTTCCTTGTCTTCGCCAAGCGATCTATTTTCTTCCTGGAGTTTATTCCTTTCTGTTTCGATCGTCTTTTTTTCTTCCTTGAGTTTCTTAAGATCCTCAGAAAGTTTCTTTATTTTCTTGTCCTGATCTGCTTTTTTAGACTTCCGTTCTTCTTCAGCGGTCTGAACCGGCTCAGATACCTTCATCGCTGTGACCGTTTCAGCATCAGCAACTGCTCCTCTTGCTTTCCGGAACTTATATACCAAAAAAAAGAGTGCTATGCAAGCCAGAGCAATTACACCAGCAAGAGTATAGATCAATAATTGCCGGGCATTTTTCAGGTCATCATTTTCCTTTTTTATTCCGTCATACAGTGAAATGGTTTGTTTGGATACGAGGGTGTCTCCCTGATTGATCAACTCATCCAATGCAAAATAGAAAGGCAACTGGCTGCTCAATCCTGCTTTGGCGATCTGATCCGTGAACTTCTTTCGGCTCTCGGCTTTCATTGTTGTGTCGCCTGTTACCACTCCCAGTAAACTATCGCGGTAATGGTAATAGAACTTTTTTTGATCAGGAACTGTGTAGCCGGAGAAATACAGGAACAATTGCCGCTGGCCGTCCTTTATTTTATTTTCCGGCCGATCTTTTTTTACAAACGAAAGTGTCACTTTCTCAAAAAGGCTGTCAGGCAGGTCTTGGCTGAGGGCCGGTTTGTATTGCAGCAATAAAGTCATTGCAAGACACAGGCCGATGAGGCGGAAATTCTGTGGATTGGATAAAAACTTCATATAGTTTTTTATTTGTCAATTTCATCCAAGTAGTGCACGATACGGGAAATATCGTTGTCAGTTACGTTTGGAAATTGTGATATAAGCGTAAAAGATTTGGTATGGTCGTTCTTCATTTCATGTTCGGGCTCGTACCTGAAATTTTCTTTTGGTGTGTCATTGCCATTTTGTTTCAGGCTATAGCGGTATTGCAGGCCATCAAACCAAAGACGGTATTCTTTTTTAGTATGATTGTTGGCTTCATATTGAGGTTTCTTCAGTTGATGGCTTCCGCAGATAATGAGATGGTCGAAACGGAATGTCCATTTGTCGGAACGTTGTATATAATCAAAATTTCCCGCATCAAAACCATTGTTGAATGATTTGAAAGCGCCTGTAAAATTGATCAGTGCTGTATCAAGTATGCCATTATTGCTTTTCAGGCTTTTAATATTACCTACGCCATCAATTGAAGCCGATTTCCAGGAGATCGGAAAATTTATCCTTGGTTCGCTGAAACTGTTTTGCGTAGCAACGGATCGTTTCACCAGTTCTGATTTCAGGAAAGAACGGAATGGGTTGAATAGCATGCCGCGGCCTGAAAGTTTGATCTGGCTGATATTGAAATTGGCCAGGCCATACTCACGATGATGTGTTTTCAGCCGTTCCAGCGGAGTATAAAGACATTCGAAGAATGCCTGCAACAGGCTGGTAGTGTAAAAAGGAATGAACGGGATAGGGGTTTCGGAAGAAGAAACTTCTGAATTATAGAATGTATCTGCACTGATAGCAGCGATAAGATTTTGGGCAAACGACGATTCATCCCGCGTATTGAGTGCCGTAGCAAATTCGGGCAAAGAGAAGTTCTGCAGTTCTTCGAAACCGGATTTCGACATCCTGATCTTGGCCCTTTCAATATAGTTCCAGAAATTTTCACTTTGAATATAACCTGTCCTTATTTCTTTCAGGAATCTATCCAGCAGCGAAGCTTTTATTTTTCCTTTCTCAAGAAAATTGGGTGCATACCTGGCGGTATAGCTATGCAATATTCCCAGTCCGGCAGCAAAGGTCAGGAAATTACCTGCTACGGGAAGCCCGGTACGCATCAGGCGGAAGGCTTTGGGTTTATTATAATAGTATACGCCCACATCAGTAGTGCCTTTTCCACAATCAATGCAAAGCACAATGCTTTTTTCTTTCAGTTTATCTTCTTCACTCAGGTCAGACAGGTAAGTGGCATCGCTTTCTGGCAATGCATTTAATTCAAAGCCTTTGAAATTAGCTGGCTTTTCAGATGGGGAAAGGCTGATAAGTTTATGATGCAGTTCATTCAATATATACGTAATGGTGAACTGGCTGAGTGTATTGGGAAACAGGATATGGATCGATGTCAGTATTTTTTTTCGCGGATTATCCCTGCAAATTTCACCGATCAGTACCCGGCAATAAGAACAGAGAATAGAAGCGGTGAGTTTCAGTAAAGTTTTCCGCAAGCCCAGGTTATAACGCCCGGTATCAGGGCTGTTGATGGAAACATGTGCGCTTTCAGACTGGCTCAGCAAAAGCTTCAGGTAGGGGAGCAGGTGCTGGTAATCGCCAGGCGAGCCGGGAGCCGCAGTAATTCTTTTCAGGTACAGCAACACATCATTGTCCGTAAAAGTGGATTGATGAAGGACATTATCATTTTTCCCAACATTATTCTCCGAATAATATATTCTTGTTTTAATAAGGTTGTCACCACCAGGGTCTTTTTGAAAAAAGTCGTTATCGTTCACACCGTCATGCCCGTACATTCTTTTGAAGCTTTGGAAAATATCGCCATGTACCACCTGGGTAACGTGGGAACTTGTGTCGAGGATACCATATTGCGATGCTTCTGATCCGAAATCGAGCCAGGACTCAAAGAACAGGGAGTCTTCCGTATGAAAAAAGAACCGCAGATTGCAACTGTAGGTCTGCCCATTGGCTGAGTAGGTAAGCTTTATGTCCAGGAAATCTTCTTTTGGAGCTGAACTGACGGACAGTTTTTTACCAGGAGCATCCAGGCTCAGTTGGGAAGGGGCGATATTCAGTGGGCTTACGGTGATCAACTGGCTGGGCCGGGCATTGGTTTTGGCAGCACTGCCGGCTATTTGCAGGGAAGGGTTATCCACTGTTTCATGCGAGCCGACCGGGAAAAGGAAATTGCTCTTTTTGGCATTGTCGAAATCTGAAATGTCCAGCAGTTCCATCGGGCTGCTGGTATCGGACGACTGGTGAACAAAACTGTACCAGGGGAGATCATGGCTGTCCTTACTTATTTCTTTATCATTGATCAGGAAAAGAAAAAATGGCCTTTGCCCACAGATCCTGCCCAGGCAAAGCCAATAATCAAATTTACCGTTGAGGTTATTGTCAACGTTATCCTTGAGAATGGAAAGCATTAAGAGATAGTTTAAGGCTCAGTGAACGATATGGGCTCTAAAAATATTGCTTTTTTTATATTATTACCATATGATTAAGAATCGGGTATTTCTCTCGGTTTAATATTTTCCCACCAGGGCGACGAAGATCACAAAGAATTGCTGCCAGAGTATCTTTCTTATACTTCGGCTATGGGGTATAATAGCTTATAGAGTAAGATATCCCTTGTGGTCTTTGTCGTCCCGGTGAGGAAAATATAAGTCACTCTCAGGAAACGCTGTTTGGGGCAGGAATGAGGTGTACAGGCCCTGGCCAGATTGGTCGTGACAGCAAATATATTGTTAAAACCCGGGGCAGGTGGCAGATGATCTTACAGGGATTTCCCCAATACGGATAGCACCAATTCTTTATAGCTGCGTCCTATCGGGATCATTTCTCCATTGATCTCCACCTCTGCTGCGCTGAAAGCATTAAGCTTTTCCCGGGCAACAACAAATGAGCGGTGTATGCGGATGAATTTTCTTTTATCAAGCATCGCCTCAATTTCACTGATCTGGTATTTGGTGAGATAGGAGCTGGTGGTGGTAACGATATTGATGTATTCTTTCCGGCTTTCGATATAGAGGATCTCATCAAAATAAATCCTGATCCTTTTTTTGTTGACATTGATCAGCAGGTGGGCACGCTCCGTGGTCACGGTTGCCACATTCTGGGCCGGCGGCTCGGCAATGGTATGCTCTTTCACCTTATTCACTGCCATAAGGAACCGGTTGAAATGAATGGGCTTTAGCAGGTAGTCCACTACGTTCAGCTCATACCCGTCAAGCGCGTATTCCCTGTAAGCAGTGGTGAGGATAATGCGTGGAGGGGATTTGAGTGTGCGGATAAAATCCAATCCCTTGAGTTTGGGTAAATGAATATCCAGGAACAAAAGATCAATACGTTGAGCTTGCAGCACTTCAAGTGCATACAACGCATCGCTGCAGGTGCTTTTCAATTCAAGGAAAGGGACCTGGTTGATATAATCGGTGAGGATCTCTGCAGCCAATGGTTCATCTTCTATGATCATGCAGCTAATTCTTTCCATAACTGTGCAGGTTTAAGTAGAGGTTTACACCGAATGTATTATCGTTGCAATTTACGTCGAGGCTATAGTCATTATAAAGAAGCTCCAGTTGACGCCGGATATTGTTAAGGCCGATCTGTTGATTATCGTTTATGGGTTTTGCTGTTTCAAAAGAATTTTCAATGGAGAATTGGAAGATTTCCTTATCCTGTTTCAGCCGGATATTGATAAATGAATCGAATCGTGTTTCACTGGCGCCATGTTTAAAAGCATTTTCAACCAGGGGTAAGAGCAGCAATGATGCAATTGGCTTGGCAGGGTCCTTCACATCTTTTTCAAAAGATATCTTCAACCGTTCATCATAGCGTATCCGCTCCAACGAAATATAATCTTCCAGGAAAGCCATTTCCAGGCTTACAGGAATAGTGTCTTTGCGTGATTCATAAAGCATAAAGCTGAGCAGTTCCGATAATTTCAGGACAGCCTCGGGTGCCAGGTCCGATTTTTTTCTTGTCAATGCATAAATATTGTTCAGCGTATTAAAAAGAAAATGGGGATGAAGCTGGTTGCGCAGGAGCTGGATCTCAGTGCTCAGTTTTTCACGGATAAGGTTTTTCTCCCGTTCTTTAGCGATAAGCTGATTCCGCAATAGCCGGATAGATACAGACACACCAGCTGCAAATCCCATAAAGATGATGCTGCGCGAAATGATCAGCGGGTCGAAAACGGTTGGTTGTGCCATTCTCCCGTCATACACTACATGCCCCAATACATAATAAGTGATCGCCCTTACCAGTATAATGCAGGCAGAAAAGACTATCAGGATGCTGATGATATTGAATGCAAGTGATCCTTTTTTCCGGAGCACACGTTCAAATCCATAATACATCATGTAGTAGGAAAACCCGATCTCGGGGATAGAGGTGCTTATTGCTACTATGATCATCCCCTTTAATAACTCCAGGGTGTTTAAATCCGGCATAGCCCCTCTGGCCCACATATATTCTGTTGCCATACAGAATATGATATAGAAGCTCCAGAACCCGATGTGCAGCAATACCCTTTTCATCCGTCTAAAATCGGGCAAAAAAGGATAGTAGACAAAAAAGCTGCCAGGGAGAGTCAACAACATACGAATGACAGGAATCTACCTATGAATGAAATTTGCTGTTGCTGCAAACCAGTTAACCGTGGCCATACAGAGAAATCTATCTGACGGATATGCTTGGATTCAATAAATCACCTGGTTATTTTAGGAGAAATAAAAATGACCATGCAACGTATGTTCCCTTTTCTGTCCCTTCCTCAATCAATAATTGTTTTGCGGTTATCAACAGCTCTTATTTTCCTGCTTCATTCAGTGGTAAGGGTGTGCAACGGCACCATTCCCCGTTTTGCGGACTACCTTGTTGCAAAGGGGATGCCACTTGGAAAAGCCTGGGTGATAGCGATCACTGTTTTTGAAATTGCAGGGTCAGTGTTGCTGGTACTGAATCATTTTACGAAGGCGATAACCCTCGGGTTCATTATCCTGCTGCTGGCGGGTATAGTGTTGATCCATGCAGAAAGAGGATGGTTTGTGGGAGAGCATGGTAGTGGCGGTTGTGAATACAGTTTCATCCTGATAATAGCTCTAATAGTGATCGCAGCAGCAGATAAGGATAAAAAAAGCCAGTATAGAAATACCAGCCGGGGGAATTACCCACATAAGAATGAACGAAATTAATTATTCGATACACTGGAAGGTGAGGGAGTCAACAGAAGGAATGAAAGGCTGCACAAAAAGGGGATTATACTGTAAATAATCCCCTTGTGCATATTTCTTGCCTGTTTGGTTAAAATTAATCGTTGTTGGTGCTAAGAAGTTTGGTTATTGTTTTCAGTAGTCCCTCTTTTTCTGATGGCCTTGGTGCATTTGCAGTTCTAAGCTTTCCTTTTTTGTCAAACAACATATAAGTGGGGAAGCCGCCGATCTTATATAAGCCCATAAACAATTTGGAAGCATCGTCGTTCAGGAAATAGTTCTCTCCTGAAAGGCTTCTTTTTTTTATCAATCCAATCCAGTTTGCTTCATCTGATTGCAGGCAAAGGTTGATGAAAACGACCTTACTGCTATCCACCTCCTTTTTTAAAACAGGTAAATAAGCCATTTCTTCCAGGCAGGGAACACACCAGGTGGCATAAATATCTACATAAAGTATTTTGCCCGGATGGCGTTTGCTTAGATAATCGAATATCTCAACTGCAGGCAGGGTTGACCGGCTATTGTTTTTTGTTAAATATGTTATTCCTGGAATTGCCTGCTCCTTTAGATCAGGATTAGCTGTTTCGTGGGCATAGCGCAACAGATAGCGGTACGTAACCGGATCAGTAAAATAGTTTTCAAGTCCTGACAGGGAATCCAGTAATAAAGGAGATTTGTTGATATAGGTCGAAAGGGCATGAAACAACATATAATCCCTGGAAAGACTTGCGGGTTCATGAATCAACAGGTTGATCGCTTTGGAAGCCGCTTTCTGATAAAAACCCTGTTGAGCTGATTGGGCAATGGTACTGTCCGTTTTTAATAGCGTATAAGCATAATTCCACAAATGGTAAGGGAACATCATGGATTGGAAACCTGCAGGATTATACTGATCAAATAGCGGGTCAGCAAATAAGGCATGATGATATAATGGCTTTCCTGTGGCACTGTCTTTCGTGGTCATGTAATCTGAAGCCCAGTAAGACACTGTGTACCTGATATCATTCGCTGCCCATTCTTTTACAATAGGGTCGAGATTATGCTGTTTGGCGTATTCTTCCAGTATGGAGATACATTGAGCATAACTATTCCGTACAGAATCCAGCATAGTGGGTAATGAAACAGAGAGATCGAATTTTTTATAGATGTTGGTTGAGAAATAACGGTGCCATTTATTGAGTTGTGTGCTGATATGAGCATGATCACCACTGATCGAAAGCCATTTAAAATCCGGTTCGTTTATAAAGGCGCCGTTTATTTGCAAATGCACTGAATCGCCGGGTTGCACATAGAGGTTGATAAAAACATTATTGTATTGAATGGTCATGTTGTGTGTGAACAGCATTTCTTCAGAAGAAGAAAGCCATCCGGCCTGGTTGAAAGCGGCGCTTTTTCTGCCTTTTATAAAGGGGTTCAGAAAATTCAGCGCCATTGCTTTGGGTGTTGTACTGTCTGCATTTATCAAGGAAGCGGTGATCGTAACCGTTTTAGTCTGCAAGGGCTGCGCAAAACTAATAGCAAAGCAATGCCCTGCCACCAGCATGGCTGATAGTTTCTTTATCATAGTTGTATTTAGTTAAAGGTTGAGCGTGTTGTTTAAAGCTGTTTTTACTGCTTCCAGGTGCTGGCGGGAGATGGGGACCTTTGTATTGTCCTGCAATAACAATGTGCCGCCGTCTTCTTTCAGGAAGCTTTTTACATAGTGCATATTCACCAGGTGAGACTGATGTGTTCGCTGAAAACCATAAGGTTTCAGTAACTCGGCATATTCTTTCAACGTCCGGCTTACCAGTATTTTTTCCCCATTCTCCAGGAAGAAATGAGTGTAATTGTCAGACGCTTCACAACGAACTATCTCATTTACTTTTACATAACGTGTCTGCAACAAATTTGGAAGGGCTATCCTTGGCGATTCCTGCTGCGGCTTTTGTAAATAGGCGATAAGATTGCTGATATTGCTGTTCTGTTGTTTTAACGTGATCCTTTGTTTTGCTTTATCAATTGCCTGTTTTAGGTCGTCCACATCAACTGGCTTCAGCAAATAATCCAGTGCGGAAAACTTGATGGCCTGTATGCCGTATTGATCATAGGCGGTTACAAATATTACTTCAAAAGATACTGTGTCAAATGATTTGAGCAGATCAAAGCCTGACTTTACGGGCATCTGTATATCGAGCAATACAAGGTCAGGATTTACAGCTTTGATCAATCGTATTCCTTCATCTGCGGAGCTGGCCTGGCCGGCAATTTCCACACCAGCACAATATTGCTGCAGAAGATATTGCAGATTTTCAAGATTATTGGTCTCATCATCTATCAGCACACAACGGATATTCATGTCAGATCCATTTATTTACAGTAATGGTAATGATTGTACCGGTTCCGGTTGATTGTATATTGAGCTGAAATGGCTTTCCCGGGTAAAGTTCGTTCAGCAGTTCAATCCGTTCACGGCTTAGCTTTAATCCAAAGCCGGTATTGTTTTTAGCAATATCAAATCCTTCTCCATTGTCTTCAACAACGAGTTGGAGATCATTGCCGACTTGTTTTGCCTGCACAGTAATATGCCTGTCTTTTTTTCCTGCAACTCCATGCTTTACTGCATTTTCAATAAGTGGTTGCAATAGCATCGGGGGAACCTCAATGTCGGCGGGATGTAAAGCCGGGTCTGAATATAAGCTATAAGAAAAGCCAAACCGGAGTTGTTCCATTTGTAGATAGTTATCCACGATACGCCATTCATCTTCCAGGCTGATCATATCTTTTTCACTGTTGTCGAGCGCTGCGCGGGTGAGAGCTGCAAACCGATTCAGGTATCGGTTGGCTTCGTCGGTAGCTTGCTTATTCATCAGGTTTTGTATGGAGCCAAGTGCATTGAACATAAAATGAGGATTCAATTGCGACCTCACACTTTTGAGTTTGAGCTGTGCTGATTCTTTCTGCTGCGCCATCCTTCTTACCCTTCGTTTGTTAACCCGTTGAAAAGACAGCATCAGCAGGAATAAAACAACCAATACAATTCCTGCAAGCAGCAATACATATTTCATCGAGACATCTTTGGCGGAGGCAGGCAATACTTCAAATGGTATCCTCAGTAACTGTGATTCTTCCCAGGATGGATATTTTTGCTGTCGTTGAAACACCAGTTCATACTGTCCTGGCTGCCGGCAATATTCCCGGTCCAACTGAAAATAACCATGTTGGTCAATGTTGCCAAGCCTTACGGTGTCCCGTCCTTTTTTCGTTTGGGAGATCAGATGCACGGAGTGAAGCAATGTTTCTTCCTTCCTGAACTGGAAGGTGATATCGTGTACACTGTCTGTAGGAAAACGGAAATCTTCAGGCACGCCAGTGATCCTGTTAAAGCGACTGGCATAGCCATGGTTGATGGCCGGATAAGCAAGATTGAAATAAGCACCTTTTACTTCCACGATAATTTGGTTAAGTGCAGGTCTTAAATCGGTTCTCCAATCGAAGATCACTCCTTCACGGATGCTGTAGTTTTTTTTGTTGTACACTTCTACCATGATCTGCTTGCCCGGAGCATTAAATTTTCCGAGGAATGCATAAGGTTCGGTAGCTCCATAAGATTGTTCCAGTTTGGGGATGGGAGACCATGGGACTAATTCTGTACTGTCATTCTCCACCACATGATAAAGAAAATCGCGGTAGTTCTTGGAATTAATACCCATGGCAACAAGAATGGCATCCGAACTGTCCTGTATCAGGAAAGTGTAATATGGTTGGGAAATGGACTGGGCAATAGTAGAAAAGTAATGCCTGAGGCTGGGATTTAATTTAACACCGAGCATGACCGGGCTTATGGGACGGGTATTTATAAGCGTGCTGTTATATGCCGGGTTTAGTTTATCAAATACCTGGTCAAGGGCTGTATCACTGATTGGGAAATATACGGGTTCGCGAACCATATACCGCTTATCAGTAGTGAGCATGTTAAACAGAAAATAATGACCGAAACTGTCGCTGACAGCAGGTTGTGCTTTCAATGAACCAGTGAGGTACAGGAAAGCAATTATGCAGACGATGAGATATTTCCGGTAAAAGATCATGCTGCAAACTTATCCAGAAATCTGAAGCAGCAATAGCGGAATGAGTAGTTAGAGTACTCTATCGAGAATTAGGGGAATCCGAATTATTTTTTTAAAAAGTCTTCGATCATTTCTACCACCATGCCGGGCATTTTGCTGGTTTTATCCGGTGCGCAAATCTCACCGATATAATCCCCATGTCCGCTGGGCATGATTGCCAGTTGGGCATGAGGCAATGTTCTGAACAATTCCATAGCATGCTCAGCCTGTATCGCTTCTGTATCGCCGTTGATCACAAAGGCAGGTGCTTGTATGGCATGTATCAATGAGTCGGGAATATCTTTAAAGTTGATCATCCGGTCGGCATCGCGGCGGAACATGGCCTGTAAGCCTTTTGGATCAGGATTTACTTTGCGGTATGCGTCCTGCAAAGGTTGAGGCATATCATTAAGCGTGGCTTTTTTCATGCCTTCGAAAAAGCCTGGAGGCATGCCGCTGCGTTTGTATAGGGTAGAGGTCAATACCAGTTTGTTTACCAGTTTCGGATACCGGATCGCGATCTGTAAGGCGGTAGTGCTGCCATTGCTGAATCCCATAAAATCGGCTTTTTCAATATGCAGTTGAGCCAGCAATGCTGCTACATCATCAGCGTCCTGCTCAAATGATGTAGGCCGGTCAATATCTGCCGTATGGCCATGCGATTGGGATTCAATAGCGATCACCTGGTGCGTTTTGGCAAGTGAAGGCAATATGCGGCCGAAATTGGATTCGATAGTGGAGCCGCCGCCATGAAGCAGTACAAGAGGGCTGCCACTGCCATGAATTTCATAGTAAAGGTTTAAGCCATTAACAGCAGCATAATGGCCGGGTTGTTGCGCATTCATAAACGAATAGGTTATTGTTGTCAGCAATAAAGTTAGCAAGGATCTGTATTGCATGCATGGGATTTTATACTCTAAAGATCAGCAATCCCGGGAAATAACAGGGGAGCTGCTACGTCAATTTTGGGGTGAATTGCGCAACATCTGCCATCCGGCCAGTACGATCCATATTACAATGCCAGTAATAAAAATGCGAAGGCCGGTAAGATCATTTACTGATATTCCTGAAAGGAATATGATAATGGCACCGGCAGCTAATATAAGGCCTGACCAGCCCAGCCATGCACTGAATTTTTTTGTTTTTAGTATAGCTATTGACCAGCAGAGAATCGCCAGGCTGAAAGCAAATGTGTATATATAGTCAAAAGCATGGTTGATAGCGAATCCATAGCGGAGTATGGGTTTGATAGAAGCGATCGTTTCCGGACCAGCTTCTTTATAGGGTTGCAGGAAAATGGGCAGGATCAAACCATTGGTTGCCGCAGCTATCATTACGGCTAACAGTGCAAGTGATATCATGGCGAAAGCGAGCAAGACTTCAAACCGCTCTGTTCCGAGCATTCGTGAAAAGCCAAGGCAGCCCACCCATCCAAACGGTAAGGATAAAAGGGCAATCGAGTGGGTAGCGATAATGGTGTTGCTGATATGGATCAGGTGTTCAACACTGCCGCCTGCAGGGTGCAATACCATAGTAAACACCAGCAATGCAGTAAAGACGAGTAAGGAAATGGCTGCTTGTTTTTTCATGCAGCAAACCTGTCCTTCCCTGATCAGGAATTGTCCCCTGGCGAGCTGCAGGTGCTTCAGGCGGCTGGTTATTTCAGCTGCCTGGGTTTCAGACAAAGCCCCAAATCTGACAAGGGAGTTTTTTATGCCATCATACATACTGTGAATGTACATCCTGTTTCTGTGAATTGCCAGTGCGTTTTGCCGGCGGTTGGATCAGGACGTTTTTCTTATTGAAAGGTAATGATGCCATAAGATCATGGTGGCTACTGTGCGATAGGGTTGCCATTCGCCGGTGATATCAAGCAATCCTTCTTTGGCAGTGTCCTTGGATAACTTTTTTACCTGCTTCAATGCGTTTACAGCTGCCAGATCGCCAATAGGAAAAACATCTGCCCGGCGCAGTACAAACATCAGGTACACATCTACTGTCCAGTTGCCAATGCCTTTTAATGCTACCAACCTGGCGCGTACATCTTCATCCGGTAATTTTTCCAGTGATCTTAAATTTAGCTGTTTGTTTTGGATAGCAGCAGCCAGCGATCTTGCATAAATCGTTTTCTGACGGCTGAAATAACAGGCTTTCAGTTCTTCGTCAGTTAATGCCAATAAACCTCCCGGTGTTATTTTGATCAGCTTTTCACGCAACTTATTCAAGGCTGCCAGGGCAGAGGCCAGCGACACCTGTTGTTCGAGTATGATATGTACGAGGGTTTCGAAAGTATTGGGTCTTGTCCACATGGGTGGATAGCCGAAGGTTGTTATAATGGATTTCAACTCGCGGTCTTTGGAAGAGAGCTTATCACAGATGGAGTGGAAGTTGCCGGTTGAAAAGACAGGGAACACTTTTTAGAGAAAGGTATTTAAATTTCGTTGGAAAATGTTTGTAAGCACTGATAAGTTTATCCTTACGATTATGCCAATCCTGATGGCACGATTCCTGTTGATATTAAACCGGAGATTTTTTATTCACTTTAAAATTTTAAGTCATGGCATACGATAATAACAGCAGTAATCCCTTTGTACATACTGCAAAAATAAAAACAGATATTTCTAATCTTACAGACCATCTGCGTGAGGATATTACTAAAATGGATGATCCATCTGCAAAAGCTCTTTTCGAGGTTACAGCCGAAGTGCTTACCGGCCTTAAAAAAGCGTTTGTAGATTTTGAGAAGAAAAATGAAAAGGCCTGGCAAAGCTGAGGGGGAAGGCTGCCTGGTCCAATACCTGTTCAATGAGTTTAAAATTTATTGAAAGGAATGCGCTTTGAAACGGCAAAACCCGCTATTATAGCGGGTTTTAAATTTTCCTGTTGACCCATAAGGATTCGAACCTTAACAGACAGAACCAAAATCTGTAGTGCTACCGTTACACCATGGGTCAATCCTGTGCCATCACCTTTCGGTTTTGGGAGTGCAAAAATAGGGTTTAGCTCTATTTCTCCCAAAGGTTTTTGAAAAAATAGTTGACCGCTCAATCCTGGCGGCTGAAACTTCCGGCAGAGGCGTTCTCCCGCTCTTTCAATTCCTTTATTTTATCCAGCGCGCCGGCCACCACATCACACATGATAGTGTAAAGGGCACCGGAACGGGGGTGATTATAAATATATTCCAGGGCCTCATTCTCATCGGCAATGATCATGGTCGGTATCGCAGGATTTACCCGGTCAATTCCTTCTTTCAACAGGCCAATGATCTCTTCGGCTGTCCGCCCACGCAGATTTTTGTCACATCGGATGATTATTTCGTCGAAATATTGGGCCGAAATTTCCCCCAACTCGCGAATATCTTCGTCCCGCCGGTCGCCAGTACCCGAAATAACGCCTATCCTGGTCTCATAATCCAGCTTGCTGACAAAATCACATAACAATTTTAAACCATGTGGGTTATGGGCAAAATCTGCCAGCATGCTGTAGTTCCGGAAATGGAAAAAATTCAACCGCCCCGGTGTCTGGGTAGAAGAGGGGATGAATGTACTCAATGCAGCACGGATATCCTCGATCGAGATGTCGCGGAACAGGTAAGTGGCCAGCACGGCAGGCAGGCAGTTCTGCACATTATGAATGGCTTTTCCTTCAAAAGTGAGCGGTATGTCTTTGACCGGCATCACCCTTATTTTCCAGGTACCTTTCATGATGCTCACATAACCGTTTTCAAACACAGCGGCCAGCCCTCCGTTCGCACAATGCTTTTTTATGCGGGGATTATACTCATCCATGCTGAACAGGGCAACATTGCAATCCAGCCCTTCTTTCATTTTATATACCAGGTCATCATCTGCATTCAAAATAGCGTAGCCATGGGGAAATACTGTTTCAGGCAATACGCCTTTTACTTTGGCCATCTGCTCAATCGTATTGATGCCACCCAACCCAATATGATCGGCGGCCACATTTGTCACGATCGCCACATCACAATGCTGGAAAGCCAATCCTGATTTCAGGATGCCACCCCTTGCACATTCCAGCACTGCAAAATCGACTGTAGGATCCTTTAACACAAAAGAAGAACTTACCGGTCCCGTGCAATCGCCTTTCATCATCAACTGATTCTGGATATACACTCCATCGCTGGTAGTGTATCCTACTTTTTTACCAGCGTTCTTGGCAATATGTGCAGTAAGGCGTGTGGTGGTTGTTTTGCCGTTGGTGCCGGTAATGGCAATGATCGGTATCCGGCCGGCGCTTCCCCTGGGAAACAGCATGTCCACTACAGGTTCTGCCACGTTTCTCGGCAGTCCTTCCGATGGTTCGATATGCATACGGAAGCCTGGTGCTGCATTCACTTCCAGTATAGCTCCGCCATTTTCATTTACCGGTGTGCGCAGATCGGCTGCCATAATATCGATGCCGCATATATCCAGTCCGATGATGCGCGCAATTCTTTCACACATAAAAATATTGGCAGGATGCACTTCATCGGTTACATCAGTGGAAGTGCCGCCGGTTGAAAGATTGGCTGTTGGTTTTAATAATACCAGTTCGCCTTTGGGGGGCACTGTGTCCAATGTATAACCTCTTTCATCCAGCATCTTCTGCGTAAAACTGTCAACGGTGATCTGGGTCAGCACTTTCTCATGTCCATAGCCGCGGCGGGGATCCTTATTCGTGATATCGATAAGTGATTGAATGTTGTTCACTCCATCACCTACTACTGAAGCAGGCGTGCGTAATGCGGCACATATAAATTTATGATTGATCACCAGGCAGCGAAAATCAAATCCTGTTATAAACTTCTCTACGATCACACTGCGGCCATACTGGTGAGCAGCTTCCAATGCCTTTACGGCCTGTTCCCAGGTAGTGATATTGGTGGTGTTGCCTTTACCATGGTTACCATCGATAGGCTTTATCACCAAAGGATAGCCAAACCGGGCAACAGCATCTTTCAATCCTTCCTCTGTACGGATCACCGTTCCTTTGGGTACCGGTATTTCCGCTGCTTCAAGCAGGCTTTTGGTTTCTTCTTTATCGCAGGCAATGTCAACCGCAATGTTGGAAGTGGTGGAAGCGATGGTGGCCCTGATCCTTTTCTGGTTCACTCCATAACCCAGTTGCACCAGACTGTGCTTATTGAGCCGTATATAAGGAATGCCGCGCTTCGCTGCTTCTTCCACGATGCAGCCGGTAGAAGGCCCCAGCCTTGTATCTTCCCTGATCTCGCGCATGGCCTGGATATCGGCGTCGAGATCATAAGGTTCATCGTTGATCAGTGATTGGGCAATCCTCGCTGCAGCCCTCGCGGCATACACGCCCGCATCTTCTTCGAGATAATCAAACACTACAAAATAAACACCTTCCCGCTCGCCGGTGCTTCGTGTCCGGCCAAAACCGCAATCCATACCTGCCAGTGTTTGTATTTCCAGTGCTATATGTTCGATCACATGGCCCATCCATGTGCCTTCTTCCACACGACTGAAAAAACCACCCGGCGCATCTTCACTGCAGCGGTGTTCATACAGGGTGGGGATCAGTTTTTCCAACCTTTCCCTGAAGCGGGGAATGGTATTGGTAGGGCGTTGTTCCAGTTCTTCCAGGTCCAGTTTCATTTGTATCAGTTTGGGACGGCGGATACTCCAGTAGTTTGGACCACGGAGCACTTTTACTTCGAGCACTTTCATACGCGGTGTTTGTTTGCAGTAAGTTAACTTTTTTTAGACTAAATCGTACATTAGCAAAAACCCACCACTATGACCGATCGCCGCAAGTTTCTTCAAAAAGCCTCCGCCCTGTCTTCTGCTGTCTTGATCAGCTCCATTCCTTCCTGGGCAAAGGAACTGGACCAGGCCATCCGGGCCAGCCAGGGAATTCCTGCCGATGCAATGGCTACGGAGGAAGACTTCTGGTATTATATCCAGCAGGCATTTACGGTGTCTTCCGGTATTATCAATCTCAATAATGGTGGAGTATCACCTGCTCCCCGGACGGTGCAGGAAGCTATGAAGCGATATTATGATCTCAGCAATGAGGCACCGAGTTATTATATGTGGCGTATCCTTGACCAGGGCCGTGAGCCACTGCGGGCCAACCTGGCAAAAATGGCCGGCTGCAGCCCCGAAGAAATTGCGATGAACAGGAATTCATCTGAAGGATTGGAAACCGTCATATTCGGCCTGCAACTGAAAGCGGGTGATGAAGTAGTGCTTTCCAAACAGGATTATCCCAATGTGATCAATGCCTATAAGCAAAGGGAGAAACGTGATGGGATCAAATTGGTTTGGGTGAACCTGGAACTGCCAAGCGAAAATGAAGATTATCTCGTGAGCCAGTATGCAAAAGCATTCACCACACGTACCAAAGTGGTAAACATTACGCATGTGATCAACTGGAACGGGCAGATATTACCGGTAAAGAAGATTGCCGCTGAGGCACATAAAAAAGGAATAGAAGTGGTAGTGGATGGCGCACATAGTTTTGCTCATCTCGATTTTAAAATACCGGACCTCGATGCTGATTATTTTGCCAGCAGCCTGCATAAATGGTTGTATGCTCCTATCGGCAGCGGCTTATTGTATGTGAAAAAAGAAAAGATCAAAACGATCTATCCCTTGTTTGCTACGGCTGATGATCCATTGCGGGATGATATCCGGAAATTTGAATCGCTGGGAACACGTCCTTTCTATATCGAACAGGCCATCGGCAAAGCAGTGGAGTTCCATGATATGATCGGCAGCGAACGGAAACAAAAACGCCTGCACTATCTGAAGAATTACTGGATGGAAAAAGTGAAAGGCCTCCCGAAAGTAAAATTCAATACTTCCATGGACCCAAAATGGGGAGGTGCTATCGGTAATATCGGTATCGAGGGAAGAAAACCGGGAGAACTGGACAGTTTCCTGATGGATAAATATAAAATACATACCACTACGGTAGTGTGGGAAAATATCAGCGGTGTAAGAATTACGCCCAATGTGTATACAACAATTAAGAACCTTGATGTGTTAGTAGAAGGGATCACTGCTTTCGCAAGATCTTAATCGCTCAACAACCAACTGTTTTATATTGCCTACGCAATTCAACCGCAAGATCACTCTGTTACAGGCCACTTCTATTAATATGATAGATATGGTCGGCATCGGACCTTTTGTTGTAATGCCCTTTGTTGTAAGCAAATTCCAGGATGGCCTGTTTCTCTGGGCCTGGATATTCGGTGCATTCACGGCCTTTATGGATGCAATGATCTGGAGTGAACTGGGAGCGAAATATCCGCTGGCAGGCGGCACCTATAATTTCCATCGTATTGCTTTTGGCGAAAAGAATGGCCGGTTGATGAGCTTTCTATTTGTTTGGCAAACGGCCATACAGGCACCGCTGGTCGTTGCTTCCGGTGCTATAGGCTTTGCTCAGTATCTCTCTTACCTGGTTGATCTTGGTTTTTGGGGACAAAAAATTGTTTCCGGGGGGCTGGTCATTCTTATCTTCTTCCTCTTATACCGGAAAATAGAAACGGTAGGCAAAATATCAGTTGCCCTTTGGTCGATCGTAATACTGACAGTATGCTGGATCATTTTCAGTGGGCTCACGCATGGCCAGCACGAAGTGAAGCTATTGCCTGAAGGCACTTCTTCTTTTTTCAGTTGTGCATTCTGGGCTGCGATAGGTCAGGGTTCTCTCAAAACAGTATATAGTTATCTTGGATATTATAACGTATGCCATCTTGGAGGTGAGATAAAGAATCCTGGAAAGAATATTCCCCGTAGCATTTTTATTTCCGTTGCCGGCATAGCGCTGTTGTATTTATTAATGAATGTAAGCGTGATGCGGGTGGTTGACTGGCATTATGTGCGCGAAGATGATAAATACCTGGTTAGCCATTTCATGCAGTTGATCTATGGGAAACAGGCAGCTATTGTTGTTACGGTGTTGATCCTTTGTATTGCCCTGGCTTCCCTGTTTGCAGTAGTACTGGGTTACTCAAGAGTGCCGTATGCGGCGGCTGTTGACGGGAATTTTTTCAAAGCATTTGCCAGGTTGCATCCGACTAAAGATTTTCCCTATGTTTCTTTGATCGTTTTATGTGCAGCAGGTTTTGTGTTCAGTTTGCTGATGAAGCTGAGTGATGTGATCACTGCTATCCTTGCCATGCGCATTCTTGTGCAGTTCATTGCCCAGGCTGTTGGGGTAGTATTGCTTCGCCGCAGGTTTGGTACTAAGGACCTGCCTTTCAAAATGTGGCTGTTCCCTGTTCCGGTTATTTTATCCATATTGATATGGTTATTCCTGTTTTATTCTGCCGGCTGGTTTGCATTATGGGGAATATTGATCGCGATCATAGGTATACTGGTATATTTTATAGTGAACAAAAAACAACTGCCGGGCACTGTTCAATAAACAACTTCAATGAAATTGGTTACTTTTGTCGTTAATCAAACCCTCAATGAATGAGCCTTCCTAAGGGAAAACTGATCGCAGTCGGCGGTGCTGAAGACAAGGGTACCGACCTGGAAAAAGGAGAGATACACCGTAGCAACCTCAATTTTTTTGAGCTGGGCATTCTTCGCCGAATTGTAGAAGAAATTGGCGGGCCCTCATCCCGCATCGAGATCATTACCACCGCTTCCATGATCCCCTACGAAGTGGGGAATAACTATATAGACGCTTTTGGAAAAATGGGTTGCACTAATGTGGAACTGATGCATATCCGCAACCGGCAGGATGCTGCCCGCCCTGATTACATTGAGCGTATCCGCCGTTGTGAAGGCATTATGTTCTCGGGCGGAAACCAGTTGCGCCTGAGCGCTATTTTCGGCGGTACCGAAATACTGCGCATTATGCTCAACCGCTATGCGGAAGAAAACTTTACCATAGCAGGCACCAGCGCCGGCGCCATGGCCATGAGCAATACCATGATCTATGAAGGCAATGCCATGCGGGCACATCTGAAAGGGGAGGTGAAAATGACTACCGGTCTCGGTTTTATTGATGATGTGATCATTGATTCCCACTTTGAAAAAAGAGGACGCTTCGGCCGGCTTGCACAGGCAGTGGCTACCAATCCGCAAGCCATTGGTATCGGCCTTGGAGAAGACACTGGTATGCTTATCACTGAGGGGGGCAATAAGATGGAAGCTATCGGCAGCGGGCTGGTGGTGATCGTAGATGGATTTGATATCCGCCATTGCAATATTGCCGATATCCCTGATGGTAATCCCATAAGCATTGAAAATCTTAAGGTCCATTTCTGCGAAAAAGGAAATGGGTATCTTCTTAATGAACGCAAGTTCTTACCCGAAGCAAGGGAAGGGGCGGTGATCAGGAAACAGGTTTCTATTGAATAGTCAGCTTTCTGAGCAGTGCTGATACTTCCTCATGCTTATCGAATGTCAATGTATGGCTGCCGCCATGAATGGTATAATCCGGTTTTACATAGCGGAGACGTAATACCCTATCGTTGGTGCCGTGTATCTGTACAATGTTTGGCGTCGAAATGGTGCTGTTCCAATGCATCATCGCGCCGATAGCCCAGCGTACAAAAGGAATATCAGCATCAGCGATGATCTGATACAGCACTTTCTTTTGCTGAGGGTCCTTTACACCGAATGAATAAGTATATACACTTTGTATGCTCTTCAGCACTTTGCCAGGGATCCATTTGTGGGCAGGAAGATATTTGAAGAGCCGCAGGTAAGAAGGAAACTCCGTGCTGCTCTTATTGCTGGAGATCAGGATGGCTTTTACCTTGTTGTCTGCCTTGGCCATTTCAGCTGCCAGCATCCCACCAAGGGATAATCCCACCACCACAGGAGCTTCTTCAGGAATAAGGGCTCTTAATCTTAAAGCATAGGAGGGAAGTGTTTCTCCTGGTCCAGGTTTTATCCAGTCAATAAAAACAGGTTCGCAGAAGGAGAGGTCCAGGAAGGAAAACACGCGTTTGTCTGCGCCAAGCCCGCTGATGAAATATATTTTCAATGACTGGTTTATTTAAGTTCACACAGTATTATTATCAATTATTATTTCTTTGTGCTCTTTGTTGTCCTGGTGGGTGGTTATCCCACCAGGACAACAAAGAGCACAAAGATTTTTTTAGTGAGAACCGGTTTATCAAACAGCTTTTACAAGGAAGTAATTCTTTTTTCCTTTTTGAACCAGTATGTAAGTGTCGTGAAGTAATAAAGAAGGATCAACTACGGATTGTATTCCTTCCACTTTTTTCCGGTTAATGCTTACACCGCCACCCTGTACTGTTTTTCTTGCTTCTCCTTTGCTGGGGAAGATGCCGGTTTCGGCGAGGAAAGAAACCACATCAATGCCGGCAGTTATTTTTTCTTTGGGAAAATCGGTGTTCACTACGCCTTCCATTCCTTCCAGGTCTTCCATGCTCAGACTTTCTGCAGGCGCCTGTGCATTGGCAAATAGTTTGGCTGTTGTATCAATTGCTTTCTGGTATTCTTCTTTTCCATGAACAAAGCTGGTCACTTCCTCTGCCAGTTTCTTTTGCAGCAACCGCTGACCCGGATCATTGGCATGTGCTGTAAGGAGTTGGTCAATTTCTTCTTTTCCCAGGAAAGTGAATATCCTGATCCAATCAGTAGCATCGGCATCAGAAGCATTCAGCCAGAACTGGTAGAATTGATAAGAAGAAGTACGGTTGAGATCAAGCCATACATTCCCGCTTTCTGTTTTTCCAAACTTGGTGCCATCGGCTTTTTTGATCAGCGGGCAGGTGAATGCGAATGCTTCACCACCGGCTTTCCGGCGGATGAGTTCAGTACCTGTGGTGATATTGCCCCACTGGTCACTACCGCCCATCTGAAGCTTACATTTTTTGTTTTCGTAAAGCCAGTAAAAATCATAGCCCTGCATCAGTTGGTAAGCAAACTCAGTGTAGCTGATGCCGGAGCCTTCGTCAAAACGTCTCTTCACACTGTCTTTTGCCATCATATAGTTGACGGTGATATGCTTGCCTGTGTCACGAAGGAATTCAATAAAAGAAATGGTCTTGAACCAATCGTAGTTATTGGCCATTTCGGCGGCATTGGGTTTGGCCGGATCAAAATCGAGGTATCGTTCCAACTGACCTTTCACCCCGGCGATATTGCGGTTAAGAGTGGCCTCATCGAGCAGGTTCCTTTCCTCGCTTTTGCCGCTGGGATCACCTACCATTCCTGTAGCGCCACCCACCAGGGCAATAGGTTTGTGCCCGGCTTTTTGCAAGTGCACCAGCAGCAGGATGGGTACCAGGCTGCCGATGTGCAGGCTTTCGGCTGTAGGGTCAAAACCGATATAGGCTGTGGTCATTTCTTTCTTTAACTGCTCTTCTGTACCAGGCATGATATCCTGTATCATGCCTCTCCAACGTAATTCCTCGATGAGATTCATCCGGTATTAATTTTTTGCGTCCAAAGTTTGAGCCGAACCGGGCATTATGTAATACCGGCTTCGGGTTCATTGCTTTATAATTTGATCGGGAGTGCAAAATTAAGCCAGAACGGGGAAGCTTGGATTGAAAAGCAATATTTTTCTAATTCCCTCGTTTTCAGCATCTGGGATTTCCTGTTTCTGACTATGATTTTCGCAGACGAAGTCCTATTTTTACAGGCGGTATCCTGTAAAACGCAGCTTTATTAATTGCTTATTTGAAAACTATCCTGATGAAATCGTGTCGTCTATACGTCGTGACCCTGCTTGGGCTATTCCTTTCTTTTGCTGCAACCGCTCAGTTCCGTAAATATTCTAACGAATTCCTGAATATCGGCGCCGGCGCCCGCGGCCTGGCAATGGGCAGCGCCCAGATCGCTTCTGTGATGGATGGAACAGCCGGCTACTGGAATCCTGCCGGATTGGTAGGAGTAAAAGACCAGCCACAGATCAACCTGATGCACGCTGAATATTTCGCCGGTATCGGTAAATACGATTTTGCCAGCGTTGCTTTCCCATCAGCCAATAATAAACGAACTTTTGCTGTTACCGGCCTTCGTTTTGCCGTGGATGATATCATGAACACCCTGTTCCTGGTAGAGCCGGATGGTTCCATCAACTACAATAATATCCAGTCATTCTCTTCTGCTGATTATGCCTTCCTGCTTTCTTTTGCGCAACGCCTGAAGGATACGGAAAAAAAGAAAGTTCAATTCGGTATCAATGCTAAAGTGATCCACCGGAATGTAGGCAAGTTTGCCAAAGCCTGGGGATTTGGTATAGATGCAGGCCTTCAGATACACCAGGGCAAATGGCGATTCGGTATCACCGGCAGGGATATCACTACCACTTTCAATGCCTGGACGTTCAACTTTACAGAGAGGGAAAAAGAAGCACTTTATCTTACCAACAACGAAATACCTGTTAAATCAACAGAAATGACTTCGCCCAGGCTGATACTGGGCATTGGCCGTGAATTCAAACTGGGGCGCAAATCAAGCCTGCTGGCAGAAACCAATATCGATCTCACCTTCGATGGTAAACGCAATACACTGATCAGTGCCGACCCCGTAAGCGCCGATCCGAAACTGGGGCTGGAATACAACATGAACAATGTATTCTTCCTGCGTGCAGGCATTAATAATTTCCAGCGCGCACTGGCCGATGATGATACCCTGAATCAAAAGAAAGTATGGATCTATCAACCCAGCGCAGGAGCCGGGTTCAAAATACAAAGCGTAACGATCGATTATGCTTTCACCAATCTGGCTAATCAATCAAGCCCGCTTTTCACCCATGTGTTTTCCTTACGGCTTGATCTGGTGAATAATGATAAGAAAAAGAACAAGAAAAAATAACCGTACCACTACAAACCATCTTCAATGAAGAGAATTCTACTTGTTTGGTTAACAATTTTATCACTTGCAGCAGGCGCTCAAACTTATAATAATGAGTGGATAGATTATTCCAAGACTTATTATAAGTTCAAGGTAGGCGCTACCGGTCTTTACAGGATCTCACAACCTGTTCTGGCTTCTCTTAACCTGCAAAATACCAATGCCGACCATTTTCAGTTATGGAGGAATGGCAAGCAGATACCCATTTATACTTCTGTTGGTAACAGCGTTCTCGGAGCCTCCGATTATATTGAGTTCTGGGGAGAAATGAATGATGGCAAACCGGACAATGCTTTATACCGTGAACCTGATTTTCAATTGAATGATAAATGGAGTTTGCAAACAGATACGGCTGCTTTCTTCCTTACTGTAAATACAGGCGGCGGCAATCTCCGGTTGATCAATACAGCTAATAATGTGGCCGGCAACACACTGCCTGCCGAGCCTTTTTTTATACATACGGAAGGCAGCTACAAAAAGAATTTGATCAATACAGGCCGGGCTGAAGTGGTGATTACTACCAGTGTGTATTCTTCTTCGTATGATTATGGTGAAGGATATACAGGAAACAATATTGGCACCGGTGGTACGGAAACAACGAGTTTCACGAATCTGAATGTTTATACCGGTACAGGCGCGCCATCTCCGGAAGTGAGGATCAATTTATCAGGTAATGCAATGAATCAACGGAGGTTCCGGTTGAGATTGAATGGCGATTCCATCCTCGGCCAATCCCTCGATTACTATGAATACTTAAAAACAGGACAGGTATTTCCTGTATCAAAGATCAGTACCAACAGTGCTTCAATACAGGTGACCAATCTGGGGATAGCTCCCGGCGACAGGCTGGTAACGGCTAAAATTGAGCTGGTATATCCCAGGAAATTCAATTTCGGCAATGCAGTGAATTTTCCTTTTGAATTACCGGCCAATGCTGCAGGCAACTACCTGGAAATAGCAGGATTTAATTTCGGTGGCACGCCCCCTGTGTTATACGATCTCACTAATGGCTTCAGATATACAGTGGATATTTCCACTCCTTCCCTTATCAAAGTAGTGCTGCAGCCTTCCGCCGTCAATCGTAAACTGGTATTGGTAAGTGAAGCAGCTTCCAATATCAAAGCGGTAACAACTTTGGAGCAGCGCGATTTTATTGATTATGCCTCAGCACAAAACCAGGGCGATTTCGTGATCATTACCAATGCACTTCTTACGGGAGCGTCAGGCCCTGGCGACCCGGTAGAAGATTATCGCCAGTACCGGAGTTCTGCCGCCGGCGGCAGCTTTGCAGCCAAAATATACCTGATTGATCAACTGGTTGATCAATATGCCTTTGGGATAAAAATGCATCCGCTGGCTATTCGGAATTTTATTAAAGCAGCGAGAGATAAAAACGGAGTAAAGCCAAGATTTGTATTACTTATCGGTAAAGGGATGGTTTATACATCTTTCAGGTCAAATGAAGCCAACCCGAATATCACAAAACTTCAATTGGTGCCTACGTTTGGCTATCCTGCTTCTGATAATTTGTTGACGGCACAAGGAAATAGTTCTGTTCCCCTCACCCCGATTGGCCGGCTGTCGGTTATTTCAAAAGATGAGATAACAGCTTATCTGGAAAAGCTAAAAGCGCATGAGCTGGAACTAAAGACCTCTTCTTCGGTAATAGCTGATGCAGGCTGGAAAAAAAATGTGCTGCACGTAACCGGGGCAAGTGATGAAGGAACTTCAGTGCTGCTATTGAATGCACTTAATGGCCATAAAAAGATCATAGAAGATACAGCTTATGGAGGGATTGTTTACACTTTCACCAAAACTACTGCTGATGCAGTAGAACAGGTAAGCTCTACTCAAATAGGTAACCTTTTCAGGCAGGGGGTTGGTTTGCTCACCTATTTCGGGCACTCTTCTGCTACTACTCTTGAGTTCAACCTGGATAATCCGGAAGCCTATGATAATGCAGGAAAGTATCCCATATTCATTGTAATGGGATGTAATGCCGGTAATTTTTATTTATACAATGAAGCCCGGCTTGTTACCAAAGAAACAATTTCCGAAAGTTATATCCTTGCTCCGCAACGTGGTGCTGTAGCATTCCTGGCCAGCACTCACCTGGGAGTTGTACATTACCTGGATTTGTACAATGCCCGATTTTACCAGGCATTATCTACCCTCAAATACGGGAGTGCCCTTGGTGAAGTTATGGATGAAGCTATCAGGAACATGATCAGCTTTGCTTCCTATGACGATTTCTTTGCAAGGTTCCAATGTGAGCAATTTACCTTGCATGGAGACCCTGCTGTAAGAATGTATAGTTTTGAAAAGCCGGATTATGCGATTGAGCCATCTATGATTAAAGTAACTCCTTCGTTTATTCCGATTTCTGAAACAGAATTCAAAGTAATTGCCCAATATGTGAATATGGGCAAATCTGTTAATAAGAAAATTGTTATTTCCCTGAAAAGGACTTATCCTGATCAAACTACAGAATTGATCAGAAAAGATACGGTGACGCTCAGGAATTATACGGATTCACTTACCTATACTTTGCCGGTCATTGCGTCGAGGGATAAAGGTCTTAACAGGATCACTGTGACCCTGGATGACGGTAATGCTGTAGATGAATTGTATGAAACCAATAATACCGTTACCAAAGACGTATATATTATTGAAGATGATGTACGACCGGTTTCACCATTCACTTATTCAATCGTTAATGATCAAAATGTAAAACTGGTTGCGTCTTCTGCAAATCCGTTTGCTCCGGTGAGAACCTATCAGGTGGAAGTGGATACGACCGAACTATTCAATTCACCATCAAAAGTTTCCAGTACGGCAAGTTCTTCAGGCGGGGTTTTCGAATTTGCACCGGCCCTCAACTTTACTGACAGTACTGTTTATTACTGGCGGGTCTCTCCTCAAAATCTGTCTGGTGAACCTGTTTGGAATGCATCTTCTTTCCAATACATAGCCAATGGTCAGCCAGGATTTTCACAGGCTCATTATTTCCAGTTCCTGAAAAACAGCTATGACAGGATCGAGTATAAAGAAGACCGGAAGTTTCACTTTAGGGAGTCGGTTTCCGATGTGGAAGTTACAGCCGGCATTTACCCAACGGCAAACCAAACAAGTAATTATGCATTGTCAATAAACGGGGTACGACTTCAGGCAGGATTAAATTCTCCTCAATCCACAAATGTTAATTCTATCAGATTTTATGTAATTGATAAAAAAACGACCCGGCCCTGGGAGAATCAAAACCTCGGAGGTGTTGGTATGTATGGAAGTTATGCGCCGATACCCAATAACAGCACTGTAACTGCCAGCTTTTTCCTTTTCGATGTATCTACAACTGCAGGGAGGAAAAAAGCTATGGATTTTATTGACCTGATTCCCGAAGGAGATTATATTATCATTACAAACAGCACGATGGTTTCAACGGTGTTGCCTGCCGTGTGGCTGAATGATACAACAACACTGGGTTCGGGCAATTCCCTTTTTCATAAAATAACCGGATTGGGTATTAAGAACCTTGCAAGCATGACTTCTTTCGTGCCTTTTATTTTTGCCGTCAAAAAAGGAGAACCAACACCGATACGGGAGATCATCGGCCAGTATCAATTTGATTTGCTAAAGGCAATTTTTGAAATAAAGGGGATATATTCCAAAGGATATATTGAGTCGGAATTGATCGGACCTTCCAAAAGATGGGAAACATTGAAGTGGAATGGCTACCCCCTGGAGCCAGGAGATCCTGATCATCCGGTCATTAAAGTATTGGGAGTAAAAGCAAACGGTAGTGTTGATACGCTTATCACGGTTCCGGAGAATCAGTATTCTGTGCCTCTCGATGGTATTGATGCGGCTATTTATCCAAATCTGCGGTTCCGGATGGAAACCACGGATTCAGTCAATTTCACTCCGTATCAATTGCGTTACTGGGAGGCCACTTATGATCCTGTACCTGAAGGAGCGATAGCGTCTAACCTGTTCCTGTCAATAAAAGATACGGTAGAAGTAGGCGAGCCGTTAAACCTGGGTATTGGGTTTAAAAATGTCAGCAAATCTTCCTTTGACAGCCTGCGGGTAAAGATAGCCATGACCGACAGGAACAATGTAGAAAGCATTATACCTGTGCCCAGGCAGAAGCCGCTCCTTCCGGGTGAAGTTCTGCAACTGAATGTGCCGATCGATACCAAAGCTTTTGCAGGAGAGAATACGCTTTATATCAATTTCAATCCTGATAAGGACCAGCCTGAACAATATCTTTTCAACAATTATGCGTTCCGGAATATATATGTAAGGCCTGATAGCATTCAGCCTGTCCTGGATATTACTTTCGATGGAGTGCATATACTTAACAATGATATTGTGTCGGCTAAGCCAACCATTCTTATCAAACTAAAAGATGAAGCCAAATGGATGCCGCTGGATGATCCCAACCTGGTATCAATACAGGTAAAGTTCCCCAATGGCACAATGCGCAGCTATGCTTTTGCGAACAATGATACGCTTCAGTTCCATGCCGCAGGTCAGGCGCCAAATGCACAGAATACGGCAAGCATTGACTTTAAGCCTTATTTCCCTGAAGATGGTGAATATGAGCTGACCATTAAAGGAAAGGACAAGAGCGATAACTCTGCCGGCAATATTGCATACCGTGTGGTTTTCCAGGTCATCAATAAACCGATGATCTCCAACATGCTTAATTACCCGAATCCGTTTACTACTTCCACAGCATTTGTATTTACGCTGACCGGTGCTGAAGTGCCACAAAATCTGCGTATACAGATTTTGACCATAACCGGAAAAATTGTCCGCGATATTACCAAAGAGGAATTAGGTCCGCTGCATATCGGCAGAAATATAACGGAATTCAAATGGGATGGTACGGATCAGTATGGACAGAAAGTAGCTAATGGAGTTTACCTGTACCGTGTTATTACCAATCTGAATGGTAAATCACTGGATAAATACAAGGCCAAGGATGATAACACGGATAAGTACTTTAACAACGGGTATGGTAAAATGTATCTTATGCGGTAAGCAATGATCAGGTTGCTGATCAGCGGGCCTGACCCGGTTGAAAAGCAGCCTGCCGCTGGATATACTTGCCCAGCAGGTCGAATTCCAGGTTGACCGTACTGCCCGCTTTCACTCCTTGTATGGAAGTATGAGCAAAAGTGTAGGGGATGATCGCTACAGTGAAGCTTTCTTTTCCTACTGCAAAAGCGGTGAGGCTGATACCATCAACGCATATAGAACCTTTTTCAATGATCAAAGGGGCGAAATTTGAAGGAAAGCCGATCTCAAATTCCCAGCTTCCGTTCTTATCTGTTCTGCTGAGGCAGGTGCCCGTAGTGTCTACATGGCCCTGCACAAAATGACCATCAAGGCGGCCATTAAGAGGGAGGCAGCGTTCAATATTTATGATATGGCCCGGCGCCCAGTTGCCGAGATTGGTTTTTTTGAGTGTTTCTGCAATGGCGCTGACGCGATGGGTATTCCCCTTTATTTCTTCTACGGTCAGGCATACGCCGTTATGACTTACACTTTGGTCTATCTTAAACTGATCGGAAAGCGGAGATTCGATCCAGAATGTTTTATTGGTGCCGTTAACAATAACCTCCTTAACCGTTCCGGATGATTCAATAATGCCTGTAAACATGCTGCAAAGCTCAAATTCTGACAGGCAATTTCCAAATCTGCCAAGGACAGATCGTTTGAAGAAACTTTATACTATCAATTTTTTCCCCTATCTTCGCACCTCTAAAAAACATACCAAGGAGGTATTATACCATGCTTATTATTGATTCAAAAGATTGCGAAAACATCGACAAGGCCCTGAAGAAGTACAAGAAGAAATTCGAGAAATCGAAAACTCTGTTGCAACTTCGTGAGCGTCAAAGTTTTACAAAGCCTTCCGTGAAGCGTCGTGGAGAAGTGCTGAAAGCAATCTACAAGCAAAGCATAGCAAGCGGTAAGATCGAAGGATAAGCCTTTGATTCTATTCATAATGAATTATAGCTGCAGGACCTGTCGGTTTTGCAGCTATTTTTTTGCCCGGAAGAATCTCCTGGAGTAAACATTTCTTAGCTTTGAAATGAACATGTCTGCACCTGATCTACAACGGATACAGTCTTTTCTGGACTACCTGAAATTCGAAAAAAGGTATTCCTCTCATACCATTATCTCTTATGAGACCGATCTGCTGGATTTTTTTGAGTTCATGGACAGGACTTATGGGGATTTGAAACTGGGGGAGATCACCCATGGGTTTATCCGGAGCTGGCTTGCAGGGCTGAAGGAGCAGCAGCTTAGCTCCAGAACGATCAACCGGAAAATCTCCAGTCTCCGGTCTTTTTTCAAATACCATCTTAAAAGAGGGGAGATAGAGGCTGTGCCCACTGCAAATATCGTTTCCCCGAAAATCAGCAAAAGGCTGCCTGTTTTTGTGAAAGAGTCAGAGACCAGGGATTTAATTACCAGCCTGAACCGGGTTTCTGAAGACTGGAAAAGCCTGAATGCGAAAATGCTGATCACCCTGTTTTATGCAACGGGCATGCGCCTGAGTGAATTGATCGGGCTGAAGGAAAAGCAACTGGACCTTGGCCGGTCCAGGATCAAAGTGCTTGGAAAAGGCAACAAGGAAAGGGTGATCCCTGTGAGCACTGAAGTAGCGGATTGCATCCGGGATTATCAGCAATGGAAGAAAAAGGAGTTTGAAACGGCGGCGGATGTGTTGCTGGTAACGGAAAAAGGAAAGAAGCTGTATCCGAAATATGCTTACCTGTTGGTGAACAAGTATCTGTCGCAAGCAAGTACGCTTGACAAAAAAAGTCCACACGTGTTGCGGCATACATTTGCGACACATTTGATGAATAATGGAGCCGACCTGAATGCAGTGAAAGAGCTGCTGGGGCATGCAAGCCTGGCGGCTACGCAGGTGTATACACATACCACTATCGAGAAGCTCAAAGATGTGTATAAAAAAGCCCATCCAAAAGCCTGAAAAAAAGCTTCTTTATACAATAATATTTAGCAAAATTTTGTTGCAAAAGCCTCCCTTTTACAGTAACTTCATATCGATCACTGCAGAGTTGACTTACAGTGATTTTTCTACTGATTAGTTCTTTAATTTATTGTTTCACTGTTTTAAAAAAAGACGACTATGAACGTAAACATTCAGACAGTTCGATTTGATGCGGATGCGAGGTTAATCGAGTATATTAACCGGAAGCTTCAAAAGCTCAATACATTTCATGACCGCATCATTCAGGTTCAGGTGTTTCTGAAATTAGATAACGTGGTTCATACGATAAAGGATAAGATCGCGGAGATCAGGATTCACGTACCACGTCACGAATTT
>DATAJQ010000279.1:0-32256 GCA_036262095.1 Chitinophagaceae bacterium
AAGCGGAAAAGGGACTTCATGAGCGGTAATTTGAGCAGCAAATTTGCAGAAATAGCTGTACCGGAAAAAATTTAAAACTACCGGTCATCACACTTATCAGCGGGAACGCCGGTAAAAGCTAAATTTGGTACCTAAAAATCAATCAAATGATCATTACAACAACTAATGTGGTGGAAGGAAAGCCTGTACAGGAGTATATCGGGATCGTGAATGCCCAAAGCATTATAGGAGCAAATATTTTTAAAGATTTCCTGGGAGGCCTGCGGGATGTGTTTGGCGGCAGGAGCGCCACTTATGAAAAGGTGATTGAAGAAGCCAAAGAAGATGCTTTGCGGGAACTGGAACAAAAAGCACGCGGGCTGGGAGCCAATGCCATACTAGGTGTTGACCTGGATTTTGAAACAGTCGGAGGCAGCGGAAGTATGCTGATGGTGATCGCTACTGGAACGGCGGTGAGGTTGTAAGCAGGTGAACCAGGAGATTACCGGCCATAATAAAGGCTCTCGAATTTCCATTTCCTCCCTCTTTTGATAACAACAAAAAGGTGGTTGTATTCTGTTTCTGGAAGGTCAGACAGATAATTATTCCCGGATAGCTTATTTACAATATCGTCTACTGTGTTACTATGCCCTACGATCAGGGCATTTTTCTTTAAGGCCTTTAAACGGCTGATAAATGCATCATCCGGCACAGGAGTATAAGTTTCTGTGGTAAGCCCGAAATAGGCCCTTGTTGGCTCCGCTGTTTCCCTGGTGCGGACCGTGTTGGTAGAAAAGATATAGCCGATCTTTTTTGTTTTCAGCACTTCTTTGAGATCTTCTGCACGCTTTTTCCCTGCATCTGTTAAAGGTGGATCGGTGCTGGTCATGGCAGAGCCGGGAGCAGTGGCTGCTTTTTCAGCATGCCTGACAATATAATAGCGCTGCGTTGTGCAGGAAGCAAGCAGCAGCAAAAAAGAAAGGAACAGTAAACAACGCATGATACTTATTTGGATGATAGCACTCCGCTGAAAGAGATAGGCTGCCGGTCATTGCTTGTTACCTGCAATGAGGCCCTGCCGTTGGAATAAATGGTCAGGTTCATTTCACTTACCCTCTGCACATCTTTGGGTTTGATAGACACTTCCCATCTTTTTTTACGGTACTTCACCTGGTAATCAAAAGAAACAGAAGTGAAATTGAGCCCGTTTTCAGAAGGGTTAAATGGAGCTGAATAAGCCCGTCCATAATAGGGAAGGGCGGATATGACAGAGTCGCCGGTTATTTTGAGATCATATAAACTGGTCAATTGAACTGTTCGCCCGCGCATGGGCATTGCGTTTTGTGCAATAAAGGTATACTTGCCGGCTTCCACTTTCTGACGGACAACTGCCGTGTCCAACTGTGCTTCCAGGTTTGTGAAGCTGCTGATAAGAAGAGCAGGCAGAAGCAACCTGCGTAAACTAATAGCGGTTATCATAGTTTAATTTACAGATTTTTCTACACACATAAAAATGTTTGAACCTAACTGCATACTCTTTAACAAAATAAAAAGCCGCTTACTGTTTCCTGCTTCCGGGTGTATCATTAAACATTCAAACCTAAACTCCCGGTATAGCAGGAAACAGCAAGCGGCCGGACAAACAACAACCCCTGGCCAGGTGGCCAGCCGATTGACTATTATCAATTGCCGGCAATAGTGCCGGTGCTATCAGTGATATTCTCTTCAGCTCTTATTTGTTGCAGATCTTCGAGTCGCTTGTTCTGGCTGGCAACATAATCGGTCATCTGCTTTCTGTATACATTTGCTTCAGCACGTGTAAGCGTGGTAATGCTGCCTTCACCTTCAAAGAAATAATGAGCGCTGATGAATTTTTTTACATGCATTCTTGTTTCCTTGGGAAGGTATTGCTGCAATTTCCAGAAATCACGGCTGCCTGATTTTTTTATCGCTGACAACACTTTACCAGGGCCACTGTTATAAGCAGCGATCACCAGCAGCCAGTCGTCAAAGATCTTATGGAGATAAGCCAGGTATTTTGCAGCAGCCACTGTGCTTTTGCGCACATTGGTGCGCTCATCATACTTTGATGTGATCTTTAAAGAAAAGTGACGGGCTGTTACCGGCATCAATTGCCATGCACCTACTGCACCTGCTTTTGAAACGATCCCGGGTTTCAGGTGCGATTCGATCACGGCCAGGTATTTCAACTCGCGGGGCATATTGCGTTCTGCAAATACATCATCCATTACTGTAAAGCATGGCTCGCTGCGGTCTTTGATCTTTTGTAATTCGCGGTTATTGCGTTCGATATAATCGGTCACGAATTCTTCCGCCTGGTGGTTCAATTCGATCGAAGGAGCATTGGTCAGTTCTTCGCTGGAAGCACCGCTGATCTCAAGCATTACTGAATCGAATCTCAACCATTGAAGGGCAGTATCATTGCTGGCCGGCAACACACGGCTGCCTGAATACAGGCGGGTTGCTGAAGTGGTGATGATCGCCATCACGATCAGCAGGCCATTGATGAAAATGCCTTTTTTAATAAAATTCCTGTTCAACATCGTTTTCATTTTGGGTAAAACAATGCCGACCCTAGGGTTTGGATTACTGTAACTGATTCAGCATAGGAAGGAGGAAACGTTCTGTCGTAGAATATTGGAGGAAGGTACAGGCAAGGACCGGGGGGTACGGACGATCTGGTTTTTCTTAATGCCGGTGCACTGTACTTGTGAATGAACTTAGCGGGTCAAAAGTAATAGGCAGATCCGGGATATCATAGCTTCAAGGCCTTAGGAAATCTACGATATTGAGCTATATGAATGATAACCATACCGCTATCGGGCAAAATAAATGACTGAAAATTAGGCAGTGTTTTTTGGCAGAAAAAGGTGATATTCTGACAGGGAATGCAAGAGGTTAGGTGTCTGTTGTTTGAATGAGCGTTGAACGTTGTCCGTTGTACGAATGACCGTTGTACGAATGACCATCGGCCATCGGCCATCGGTCAACGGACAACGGTCATTCCAACATCTCATCTCCTAAGTATAAACACTGGTTTTTTTAAGCTAAAAAAATAAATTCTTTGAAATGATTGATCAGGGTTATGAATTGCAGGTGGGGGCAAGGATTATTCTGAATTAAAAACTATATTGAATAGCCAAACAACGGTTGCAGATATCCTATTAATCCAAACCCTTTAATCCAATCTTATGATCGAGACTCTATCTCTTTCTGTATCTGCTTCTATGCCCATATCGGGTACATCATTGCAATCCTTTATTGATCATCTTTTATATCATCCGCTGGCTGAAAGTTTGCGCCGAAGTGATAGCCAGGTAGTGAATGAAATACCTGCAGAATTTTCTTTGCGTAAAGATGAAGCAAAGATTTTTCCTGTAATAAAAGAACTGCTGGCAGTCGTTTTAATGAATGCACGTAAAGGGAATATTACCGTGCGGGCAGAAAAATTCCGTGATATTATGATCCTCGAGATCGAAGACTGCAATAACTATAATGGCTATGCGCTGGATTACAGTCTCCGGTCCCTTGAATCATTGGCCCGTCTTGCAGGAGGGCATATTTCTGCAAAAGGGCAGCAACAACTGGTATCCACTGTTTTCTTCAGTTTTCCGAATGCGTAGTGTCAGGATTGTTGAGGAAATATCTTCAACCGGTGAATGGCCGGCCGTTCACTACTGTAAATATCGAGCGGTATCGTTTTGCCATTGAATGTATACGCTGCATAATACCGGCCATCCGCTTCGTACATATAAACATAAGCTAGCTGATCGATGCTGATATCTATTGTATGGCAGAAGCCCTTTGCATTAGTTGGTACTGCAGGTTGTATCAGTTGTGGCATTCCGCTGGCAGGCACTTTCCATATTACGGGCTGATATAACTGTATGTCAAATACGTTCAGGTAAAGATCGCCTTTCTCATCAACGGCACAGGTATGCAGCCGGTGGTAGGATGGATTGAAAGTGGCAGATACAGGCAAATGGCCTGAACCTGTCCATACAACTGGCCTGGGAGTGGAGTTGTTGGCGCTGGCATATTCTCCTGCAATAAAAATACCTTTGGCTGAGACGGCAATATTGAAACATAACGCATAGGACAGATTATCTTCAAGAATATTGAAACTAACCCTGTCGTTTTGATCAATCGTCCAGTATCCTGCTGTGAATACAGTTTCTCCGTTGCGTATTTTCTTTTGATTACCGCCTATGTAGAGCTGATTATTATATACCTGCAGATTACCGGTTTTCCTTAGATCCAGCACATCGTCTCCCGTCGGTAAGCGAATGATGGTTGTAACACCATCTTTTACTTTCCAGATCACGGGCAACAGGTCAGCATCTCCGGTAATGTAGAGCGAATTATTGAACCATTTCAGATCGCTTGCGCTGCAACGTTCGTTAATATCTAAATCATCGACAGGAAGATCGACCTTTTGCCCGTTTATCCAGTAGCAGGGCATAAGCAGTTCATTTCCTTCAGAAGGGTCTGAATAGGCAAACCCTCCGCTTATGTAAACATCTGTGCCTTTTTTTTCTATTCCATAGGAAAATGCCTGATTGGCAGTGCCTGCATCCAGTATGCTTTTTGCCCCATTGATCCAACAAGTGGCTTCATAACGGTGATTGGACGGATTAAAAAGAGTAGCTGTTATTACTATTTCATATTTCTTATCCGGGGGAGGTGGGAGTGATTGACCATTTTGCTTTCTGCAGGAAGCAAGCAACATGATAGCAAGGAATACCGGCAGATATTTCTGCATAAAGAGGTTTGGGTTTAATGGTTAATGGCCTTGTCAGGATGCCGGGAATAGTGACAACGCAAAGAATGATGACGTTGCATGGGTTGAAATTTTAAAAGCCCGCAAAATAGCGGGCTTTTAAAATTTTAGTATGAGACTAACTTATTTTGACCGGCTGGCTGTACCACCTTTCCGGCTGTCTACTGTAACTGTATATTTGGCATTGCCCTGTATGATCCATCTTACAGTAACAGTGCTCAGGCCGGGGATATTATTTACTTCAATGGTAGCAGCATCATTCTTTTGTTCAGTGCTGATATCCAGATCGGCATTATTGACGACCATGCCGGCAACAACTTTTGCGCCGCTGATGCTGATATAATCAGGACGTTCGATCTTATATTTCAGATCCTGGCTGCTGTGAGTAGGCATGATCCTGCTGTTGGAGATAACGGCAGTAACCTGCTTTAATCCATCACCCAGGTCTTTTTCGATCAGCGTATCCACACTGAGCCTGGGTGTATGATAACAGTGGTATACGGAGAACGACATATTGCGGTGTGCATCGCTTTCCAGCAGGAAGCCCGGATGCGCTCTTCCGAAATTCTTTTTGAACCCACCGATCTCGATCTTCCCATATTGCGGATGATCGAACTCATGCCAGTCAACAAAAGCATCTTTGAACAAAAGATAGCGGTCAAACTGATAAGACGCATTGTCATCCCGGCCACCTCCTTCTTTGTTGAACATTAAGTAGGGTGTCCATAATTCATTGGAATAAGTGTACACACCGCGTCCGCCATAGAACCAGTCCAGCTCCCCACCATAAGCAGAGTACAGGTCTTTGTACACCACCAGATATCTATAACCAGGCATCAGTTCTTCTCCTTTTTTAGCGATAACGTCATATACTCTTACATCCTGTGGATTATAGGTAACAAGATCTGTAGGATCGCCGGGGCCACGTAAGATCATGCCGCCGGAGTTGTGGTACGACTGTGCTGCAGCAATATTGGGATGCTTCATTACGAATTCCATTACTGCCCTGTTTTCCGGGAGGGAAAAAGGATATTTATAAGCACCATTCTGGATATTATTAGGTTGCCAGCCCCAGCCCCAGTCGCGGTTGGGATCATATTCAAAGGTGTAGCCGTCTTCATTCACCAACCCATCGCCATCGTTATCTTTTCCTTCCAGTCCAAGTATTTCATAATCTCCTTTTTCGTCAGGGCCTACCTGTATCATTCTTCTTGGCTCAGTAGGGTCAATGCGGTAGCGCCCGTTGGGATTTTTGCGGCGCATCATCAGTATTTCATTATCGCCGTCGAGGTCGTCATAACCATCTTCATCAAGGTCGCCGTCGCGGTCATTATCTACCGGGATCACGCCGGACCTGGGTGAGCTGGCGGTGTTGGGCGCATGGAAATAACTGTCTCTTCCATCGGGGTTGATAGTAGGAACAATATAGAAGGTTTTTTCTGCCAGCAGTTCCTGCATGAACTTGGTGTCCTGGAATGTTTCAGTCAAATACCAGGCTGTGTATAATGCAAACTCAGTACCCTGTACTTCATTGGAGTGAATATTGCCATCGATGTACATGGCTGGCTTCTTTGATGCATCACCTTTTTTGAAATCAGTGATGGTAAGGCACCACAGGTCGCGGCCTTTATAAGATTTGCCGATCGATTCGAGTTTTGCCAGGTTGGGATAGGCTGCTGCTATCTTTTTACATATTTCGGTAACGGCTGCATGATCATTATAATGATTCCAGCTTATAGCCACTTTAGGATTGGCAGGTGAGCCGGCCGCTTTAAATATCTGTGCCGGGGTTTGCGCTTTAGCGATAATGGCAGTAAAAGCCATTGTCATCATTAAAGCGGCTGTATGTATAATAGTGCGTTTCATGCGTGTATCTGTTTTGAAGGACATTAAAGGGTGATATCAACTGTTTTGGTGCCAGTGGTTGGGCTGCCTGCTTCAATGTTCAGCTTGCCTGAACCTTTGATAAGCCAGGTCAGTTGCTCTGTACCATAACCATTCAATGCTGTAAGCGTCTGCAGTTTTTTACCACTGATCACTGATTGGTTATTACCGGCATTCAGTTTTACACGGATGCGCTTTACCCAGTAATTCCTTTCACCCAGTTTGGTATGGGATGCCAGCGCACCTTTATTCACCAGGTCGATCGTTACCCTGGTAATGCCTGCACCCAGCTTTTCTGTCTTTACATTCAATATATCCAGGTTAGGCTGATAACCGGCCAGTTTCACCAGGAAGCGGTTGTTCTTCTTAACCAGTTCGCCTGTCAGGTTATAGGGTGGGGTAGTAAGCACAAAAGGATCAATGCCGCCAACCTCTACGTTTCTGCCGGGGAAATCAGGATGCTGTATGGATTTCCATTCTGTATAGGTATTGGTGATTCCCTGACCTGCAGCCCAGCGCAGGTAATTGGCACCTGGATCTTCCACAGTGAATGCTTTTTCTTTTTTGGTAGAATCAGGTTTGGTTTTGGGCACCCACCAGCCTGGTGTGCTGAAGCTGTACCGTCCATAATGAAAATAAGCCCAGGAAAGAAAATCGCCGCCTGCGGCTGTTGTTTTGGGAGCATCTTTCAGGCCGGTTTCCTTATTGTAGAGATCTGATACCATTGCATTGACCTTGACATCGGGTTCCAGCCAGCCTGCAGTAATAGTTTGCGAGGCAGCGGCAGGATTGTAACTATAAGGCGAGCTGAGATTGTTATTGTTCCCAAAGCTTACTACGGCATACACATTGAAACGCTCATACAGATAATCGAGCAGGGCACGGGTCTCGTTTTCAGAAATGGCATATTCACCTGAGCCCGGTGTAAAAGAAGGATGTTTGAAAGTGAAATTTTTATTGAACCATACGCCACCTTCTCCATCTTCATTGAAGTCGCCGTCCTTATCGTTGTCGCGGCCCTCGGTAAAAAGTTCGTACATGCCTTTTTCACCCTTGCTCAGGTCTGCTTTTACAAGCGAGCGCGGGTCATCAGGATTGGTCCTGTAGAGGCCTACAGGCGATTCCACCCGCATCCAGGTGATCTTGCCATTACCATCCAGGTCATCAAATCCGTCTTCATTGAACTTACCATCGCGGTCATCATCCGTGCTGGTGGTATTGCCCTGGCGTTCATAACGGAGGGAGCTGAAGTACTGCTCCATCGCGTCGGGGCTCATGTTGGGGAAAATGTAAAAAGTTGTTTTGCCCAGTAAGGCTTTGATGCTATCAGTACCGCTGTTTTTCAGCAGTTCTTCTGCAAAGCCGATAGCCAGTTCTGTTCCCAGCAAATGCTGGCCTTCTGTGCCGCCTACGATCAGCAGGGCGGGTTTGCTGTCCATATTGCCTGAACCTAAAGTAAGTTGCCATATATCCTTGCCTCCGGCTGTTTTAGTAAGCGAACGCAGTTGCGCATACTGTGGATAGCTTTTAGCCAGGGCATTGAGGCGGGCAGTTTGCTGACTGAAGTTACTGTAGTTGGCAGGCGTTTGCGCTGATGCAATAAAACCGGCTGCCATAAACAGAATGAGGGGAATGATTCTTCTCATGCATATTTTTTTGGTGGGCTAATATACAGAGAAAGATTTATGTATGGTGTTCTTTACAATCCTACACTTATTTTCTTCCAGCCTTCTTATTGGCAATATCTATTTTGATATTATGGCGGATCGTATCCCAATACTCCTTGCCATATCCTACAAATATCTCCGCACCTGCAGGTATATCCTTTTTTGATTTGATGTACACTTTGCCCCTCTCTTCCACATATTCGGAATTATTGAACAGTCCTTTTACTTTGGAGAGTCCCCTGGCATCATTTGCAAATTTTGCCAATGCAGATTTATAAGGCCTCGCATCGATCACATACTGGTTATTGACAAAATAGATATAACCATTCTCTTCGCCTTCCACTTCTTTCCAGGTGGTAACGCGTCCTTTATATTCTACGATCAATGTTCCTTTGGGAATAGGTTTTTTGGTGAAAAGGCCTTTGCCTGAGTTAGGGAGGGCGGATTTTTTCACCACGAGTTGCTTTTCAAGTAATGCCATGGTGCGCAAATATAAAAAGCCATCCGTTTTCACAGATGGCTTTCGCATTAAATATTTACTGTTATTAATAACGGTAGTGTTCAGGTTTGTAAGGGCCTTCTTTTCCGATGCCAAGGTATTCCGCTTGTGCAGGAGAGAGCTCATCCAGTTCCACGTTGATCTTTGCCAGGTGGAGGCGGGCTACTTTCTCATCCAGGTGCTTAGGCAGCACATACACTTTGTTTTCGTAGTTCTTGTGGTTATTCCACAGTTCTATCTGGGCCAGTGTCTGATTAGAGAAAGAGTTGCTCATTACGAAAGAAGGGTGTCCTGTAGCGCAACCCAGGTTCACCAGGCGGCCTTCTGCCAGGATGATCACATCATGTCCGTCTACATTGTAGATGTCTACCTGTGGTTTGATAGTGTCTTTGGTATGACCATAGTTTTTATTCAACCAGGCGATATCGATCTCGATATCGAAGTGGCCGATATTACAAACGATGGCTTTATCTTTCATCAGTTTGAAATGTTCGCCAGTGATCAGGTCGCGGCAACCGGAGGCTGTAACAACGATATCTGCTTCTTTAACAGCATTGACCATTTTCTTTACTTCAAAACCGTCCATAGCGGCCTGCAGCGCACAGATAGGATCGATCTCGGTAACGATAACGCGGCAACCGGCACCTGCCAGTGAAGCGGCAGAACCTTTACCTACATCACCGTAACCACCTACCACGGCTACTTTACCAGCCAGCATCACGTCTGTAGCGCGGCGGATAGAGTCAACCAGTGATTCTTTACATCCGTATTTATTATCGAATTTGGATTTGGTAACAGAATCGTTCACATTGATAGCAGGCATTGGTAAAGTGCCTTTGGCTACTCTTTCATACAGGCGGTGAACACCAGTTGTAGTTTCTTCAGAAATACCTTTTACGTGCTGTACCAGTTCAGGATAAGTGTCCAGCACCATATTGGTCAGGTCTCCACCATCATCAAGGATCATGTTCAGGGGTCTTTCTTTACCACCGAAGAACAGGGTTTGCTCAATACACCAGTCAGCTTCTTCCTGTGTCTGGCCTTTCCATGCAAATACACCGATACCTGCAGCAGCGATAGCAGCAGCAGCATGGTCCTGTGTGGAAAATATATTGCAAGAGCTCCATTTTACTTCAGCACCCAGTGCCACCAGTGTTTCTATCAGCACAGCGGTCTGGATGGTCATGTGCAGGCATCCGGCAACCCTTGCACCTTTCAGGGGCTGGGAAGGGCCGTACTCAGCACGGATAGACATCAGACCGGGCATTTCTGCCTCAGCCAGGCGTATTTCTTTGCGGCCCCATTCAGCCAGGGAAATATCGGCCACTTTATAGGGTAAGGAAAAGTCAATGGATTTTGATACTGTAGACATTTTGTTGTATTTGATTTTGCGTGCAAAGGTAAAGGATACCCGTATAAAAGCCTAATGGTCATACAGGCTGTTGATAAGAATCTTTACACTAACTTTGGTTTCACCTAAAAGCTCCCTGATATGTATGTATATGACACCGTTTCGGCAGCCGTGAATGGTTTAAAAACAAGAGGTTATGACACAGATTTCAACCTGTCGGAAAACTGCCTGATCTGCCATGGGGACAGATATAATATCGATGATTTCGAGATCGTTGAAGTATACCGTTTTGAAGGAAATACCGACCCTGCTGATGAAGCAGCGGTATATGGTATTGAGAGCACTACCGGGAAAAAGGGTGTGCTGGTCACAGGCTATGGTGCTTCTGCAGAGGGAATGAGCGCAGAGATGGCCAAAAAGCTCACTATGGGGTACGAGCGCTAAGCTTATTTATTCATTATCCAATACATTATGAAACTATCTGTTCTTATCACCTCAGCTGTGATGACATCCCTGCTGATACCCGCTGTTTCTTCAGCCCAGAAAAGCAGGCGTCAGCCAAAAGATTCGCTGATCCTTTCCTGCATACTTCAGCAAGCCACGGATATAACACCCAAAGAAAAGAAGAATGATGCCCAGCAGGAACTGAAGCTGGTGCTTTCAAGCAATACCGATACAGTGGTAAAAGCTTCCATGGATGCCGTTATCAGCAAAGTGCAGCGTGACCAGGAAGGAAAATGGGAAATAGTATACTACCACCAGGATTACTGGTTCTGGATAAGCGGGATCAGTACTGTTGCTGTTAAACCCAATCAGAGAGTAAAATCTGGACAGGCGCTTGGTTACAATCAACCCGGAGAACCTGTTGAACTATTGGTGTATGATTTTGAAACGCCGGTAGACCCGAAGAAATATCTGCGCTGTAACGAATAAGAAGTATCGCAAAGGGCACAAAGGATACGCCAGGAACGCAACGTTTGCATTATTCTTGGCGCACTTGAAGTATCCTTTGCGATATTTTCTACGCCAATCATTTATTATCCTTCTTCAAATCGTTTTTCCATTACGTGATCAACCATCTGGTATCCATTCCCGATATCGATCTCCACATCGTTGATAATGGAGAACCCCATTTTTTTATAGAATTCAATTGCCGGGTTCTGGCGGTTGACGTTCAGTTGAAGTGCATGCGCCCCTTTTGCTTTTACAGCTTTGATAACATTTTCAATAAGGAAACGGCCGGTGCCGCGCCCTTGCTGCGAAGGCAGCACATACAGTTTATGCAGTTTGTATATCCCCGGTTCAGTAAGGCCAACAGATGCAAAGCCAACAGGTTCCACCCCATCATAAGCTAAAACAAATTCATTGCCTTCCTGCATCTGCTTTTCCAGCGATTGTTCACTGTACATCAGGTCGAGCATATAATCTATCTGGCCTTGTGAAATAATCTGACCATAAGCAGATGGCCAGATCCTGAATGCCAGATCGCGGATAAGTGGTATATCATGCACGTACGCTTTGCGCAAGCTCATTGTCTCCATTGGATTATAAGTTTGTTGGGAAAGTTTGCGGTGTTTTTTCAGATGAATAAAACTGAGCCTGATGCCGATGATAAAGGAAGCTATTGCACCTGCAAGTAAGAGCCCGTCTGCAATAAAATATTTTACTTCGGGCGATTCACGGAGGAACAGGAAGAAATCATACAACCCATGAAACAGCGTGGCCCAGAATAATCCCAGCAACAGCAATCCTGTTTTATTATGCTGTGCAAATTTTGCTTTACCTGCATGATAACCCATTAGTACGCCAAATGTAGCATGGGCAGGTACTGCCAGGAACATCCGCATAAATGCCACCTGGTAACCCTGGCCCGACTGGTCTGATTGCCATACATACAAGATGTTTTCAAGGGTTGCAAAACCCATGCTCACCATCACTGCATACACGATGCCGTCAAGCGGCTCGTCAAAGCTTTTGCGGGGATAAGCATAAAAGCGCAATGCCAGGAACTTCATCAGCTCTTCTATCAGGGCAACAAATAAAAACGCGGTAATGAATACACCCCCAATACTGTTGCTGCTGTAAGAGACCAGGAATCTCTCGATCAAAGCGGCGGGATACACTGCTAAAACACCCAGCAGGAAACTGACGATCAGGTTCAGCTTCGGTTCCCGGTTATATGCATCGCGATGAAAAATGAAAAGGCAGATGGCAATACCGGGCGCTATGGCGAGGGACAGGAGCTGCATGTAGGAAAGATAGGGAAAAATGCGCTGCCCGTTGACCGATTCTGTAGTTGTAGAATCATAATAAGAAGAAACCTTCCGTTTTCAGGAAGGTTTCTTTTATAACTGGTTATTTCTGGAGGAACAATCGGTCATCGGTCAACGAGCAACGATGATCATATTCCCATTTTCTTTTTCAGATTCGCATCTATCGCATCCAGGAACTCCTGTGTGTACAGATAATCTTTACCATGTTCCACTTTTGGTTTGATGGTGATCGCAAGGTCCTTGGTCATTTTGCCTTCTTCCACTGTTTCAATACAAACAGCTTCCAGTGCATTGGCGAAATCGATCAGCGGCTGGTTATTGTCCAGCTTGCCGCGGAAAGCCAGGCCTCTTGTCCATGCAAAAATGGATGCAATGGGGTTGGTAGAAGTAGGATTGCCTTTTTGATGCTCGCGGTAGTGGCGGGTAACTGTTCCATGAGCAGCTTCTGCTTCCATGGTCTTACCGTCAGGTGTAACCAGAACGGAGGTCATAAGGCCGAGTGAACCAAAGCCCTGTGCCACCGAATCGCTCTGCACATCGCCGTCATAGTTTTTACAGGCCCAAACAAACCCGCCGTTCCATTTCATGGCGCTGGCCACCATATCGTCGATCAGGCGGTGCTCATACACGATGCCTGCTTTTTCAAACTGGGCCTTGAATTCTTTTTCATAAATATCCTGGAAGATGTCTTTGAAACGGCCATCATATTTTTTCAGGATAGTGTTTTTGGTAGAGAGATAGAGCGGCCATCCTTTTGACAGTGCCATGTTCATACAACTGCGGGCAAAGCCTGCAATGCTTTCATCGGTATTATACATGGAGAGGGATACACCGGGACCTTTGAACTGGAACACTTCATGCTCGATCACTTTACCGTCTTCTCCTTCAAACTTGATGGTGAGTTTTCCTTTACCGGGAACAACAAAATCAGTAGCCCTGTACTGGTCGCCAAAAGCATGACGGCCTACAATGATCGGGCGGTCCCAGGTGGTAACAAGCCGGGGGATGTTCTTGATCACGATCGGCTCGCGGAATACAGTGCCATCGAGGATATTGCGGATCGTGCCATTGGGACTCTTCCACATTTGCTTCAGCTTGAATTCTTTTACCCTTTCTTCGTCGGGAGTGATGGTAGCGCATTTGATACCTACACCGTACTGTTTGATGGCATTAGCTGCATCAATAGTAACCTGGTCATTGGTGGCATCGCGGTGTTCCACACCAAGGTCAAAATACTTTATATCAACGTCCACATAAGGGAGGATCAGTTTGTCTTTAATGAACTTCCAGATAATGCGGGTCATTTCGTCTCCGTCCAGCTCAACTACTGGATTAGCAACTTTGATCTTTTGGGCCATAATAAAGCTAGGTTTTGAGTTTAAAATTTCTTCCTCCTTCGCTAAAGCTTCGTCGGACGCAGTCCTCGTAGGCTGCTGATAATTGCAAGCTTCAGAAGGCTTCGCCTGTCGCAGCCCTCTTAGGCTGCTGATAGTCGCAAACTTCAGAGGCCTTGCCTGTAGCAGTCCTCGTTATCAGCCGATAACCGCAAGCTTTAGTGAACATCACCCACCGCAGTTCTTGCTGCCAGCCGATAACCGCAAGCTTTAGTGAGCATTGCCCGCCGCTGCCCTTGGTGCAAACTGATAACTGCCAGCTTTAGAGGGCAGCGCCCGCCGAAGCTTTAGCGAAGGAGGGCAAAGCTACAATATATCATGCCTAATTCAGCCAGCAATTCTGAAGCCATGCCAGGAAAGGAAAAAAATAGTCCGGACGTTTTTTGGATCGTATTTTTTTATGTAACTTTTACACATGAATGGGTCTATTGCATTATGGAAAACGTCAAGTTGTTTTTAGGTTTTCTACGCAAATTCGTCGCAATTACTGACGAGGAGTTTGAAAAGAGCATCCAGCCCTTGTTCAAGGTGCGCCGTTTCCGTAAAAAAGAATTCCTGGTCAAAGGAGGGGAGATAGAGAACTATTTCAACTTTATCACCAAAGGCATTGTCCGCAAATATTACAAAACAAGCAAGGTGGAGAACAATATCCAGATCTCAACAGAAGGTCAGATCATTCTCAGCCAGCAATCTTTTCTCAGCCGCAGGCCTTCTGAATATTTTGTGGAAGCGGTTGAGCCGTCCACAGTGATCTCCATCCGCTACGATAAGCTTGAAGAGCTGTATACCCAATCCAAAAAAATGGAGCGGCTTGGCCGCCTGGTGATCACCCATATGATGATCATCAGCGATATCTGGCAAATGCAAATGATCAAGATGACACCACGTGAGCGTTTCCTCGCTTTTGTGAACAAGAACCCTGAACTGATGCGTCGTGTGCCGCAAAAATACCTGGCTTCCTATCTGAACATCAAACCTGAAACCTTCAGCCGGTTTAAGCATCTTTTGCGGAATAATCCAACGAATAATATGGCCGCCTGAGCTATAAGTTCACAACCAGGACAGGGATCTTCAACTCATGCCTCACTGTATTGATCGTTTCTCCATACAACAGATCCTTTATCCCGCTATGCCCATGCGCGCCGATCACCAGCATACCAGCTCCTGATTCATTCACCAGTCTTACGATCTCCCTGGCACGACTTCCAAAACCGATTTTCGCTTCCGCTGCAAATCCCCTTTCCTGCAATTGCTGTGCATAAAAAGCCAGATGCTCCCTGTCTTTCTCTGTTTCCAGATCATCACTGTCCTGCTCATAAATACGGGCAGAAACGCTTTCCACCACATGCACAAGCACATATTTTGTTTGAGGCCCTCCCTGGCCCAGCGCATGGGCCAGCAGCTTCTGGTCATTTTCACTGAAATCGAGCGCAACGGCAACGGTTGAATAAGCAGGCGCTTCCAGGGAATGCAAGGCCGTTGCTTCGGGATGCAATTGCACCTGCACCTGCGACCATCTTTTTTTGAGCAAAGGATAAACGATTGAAATGATCAGCAGTGCTATGAAGATCAGGCCTGAGAGAATGATCATCAGTTTACCGAACCAGTGGCCTGGCTCTGCAAAGAAATCGGCTGCCTGCCCTGTTACCATGCTGAGATTCAGATATACGAGTATTGCAGTGATCAGCCATGCTGCAACCTGCACAATGGGTTTGATAGCAAAGCTGCCCATGGTCTTTTTATCGCTTACAAAATGAATGAGCGGGATAATGGCGAAGCCAAGCTGCAGGCTAAGGATCACCTGGCTGAGGATAAGTAACTGATCAATATTGTCTTCACCATTTATCAGTATCACGATCACTGCAGGAATAATAGCGATCAGCCGGGTAAGCAATCTCCGCATCCAGGGATTGATGCGGAGGCGGAGATAGCCTTCCATCACGATCTGCCCTGCCAGCGTGCCGGTAACAGTGGAGCTTTGCCCGGCTGCTATCAGTGCCACAGCAAACAATACAGGTGCTACTTTGGAACCAAGCAACTGGTCCAGTAAAAGATGGGCATCCTTTATTTCTGCCACATCTGTTCTGCCCGATTTAAAGAACACGGCAGCGGCTAATACAAGAATACCTGCATTCACGAGAAAGGCGAGATTGAGTGCTACGGCGCTGTCGATGAAATTCAGTTTCAGTGCCCTTTTTATCCCGGCCTTATTGCGTTTTATTTTCCGTGTTTGCACCAGTGCTGAATGCAGGTAAAGGTTATGCGGCATTACAGTGGCGCCGATAATACCGATAGCGATATACAAGGCCGTATCATTGGGGATATGCGGAACAAATCCCTTTACTATTTCCGCCGGGTCAGGTTTTGCAAGAATGATCTCGATCAGGAAAGAAGCCCCGATGATAAAAACCAGCCCTATAATAAATGCTTCCATTTTACGGATACCGAGGCGTTGCAGCAATAGCAATAAGAAAGTGTCGAGTACAGTGATCAGAACACCCCATATAAGAGGAATGCCTGTGAGCAATTGCAGGCCAATGGCCATCCCCAGCACTTCTGCAAGGTCAGTTGCGGCAATCGCAATTTCCGCCAGTACATACAAAGCAAAATTGACGGGCCGCGGATACACTTCCCGGTTGGCTTGTGCAAGGTCCCTTCTTCGTACAATACCGAGGCGGGCAGAAAGGCTTTGCAGCAAAAGCGCCATCAGGTTACTCATCAGTAGTACCCAGATAAGGGTGTAGCCAAACTGGCTGCCACCTGCCAGGTCAGTGGCCCAGTTGCCAGGATCCATATAGCCTACACTTACCAGGTAAGCAGGACCGAAAAAAGAGAAGATGCGTCTCCATACGGGACGGTTGGTAGCCGTGGTGTCTACGGATTCATGCACTTCACCCAGGGAAACATCAGGATGATATTGTTTACTCATCGTATTTCACAAAAATGTTTTTTGCAAGATCGCCACTGATGGTAGTGGCGGATTGCTGACGTAATTTGATTTCCAGCGATTGATCAAAACTGAATTTCTTTTTTATTTCGAGGCGCGTGCCCAGGCCGATCTTTTTATGGCTTAACAGCTCCAGCATTTCAGTTGACTGATCGCTTACATAACAGACAACGGCGGCTTTGTTCAACGGCAGATCGATAAGGCAGACCTGTTTGCTTGTTTCTATTTTACCATTGGCATCGGGAATAGGATCGCCATGCGGATCATAGCGGGGAAAGCCAAGGAATTCATCCAGCTTATCGATGAGCTTTTTGCTGCTCACATGTTCCAGGTCTTCTGCCACTGCATGCACTTCATCCCAACTGAATTTTAATTTTTCAGCGAGGAAGAATTCCCACAACCGGTGCCGGCGGATAATGATCAGTGCCAGTTTTCTTCCTTCAGGTGTGAGCCGGAAGCCTTTATAGGCTTCATAGTGCACCAGCTTTTTGGTGCGCAGTTTCTTCATCATATCAGTGACTGATGCCGGACGGGTGCTCAGTTCCGCTGCCAGCTCATTAGTGGTAACAGTCCCTTCTTTCTGTAAATGATAAATCGCTTTTATATAATTCTCTTCGCTGGTTGAATAGTTCAGCACGACTAAATATTTTTTTAGGCAAATCTAAATTAAAACCGTGAAGAAAGCAAGCGGGAACCATACCACGGAAAAGCCTTAATTTGCCTCACCAACTGATAGCCCATGAAGTCATTTTTCGTTTGTTTGTTCTTTTGTTTATCCCTGGCATGGCTGTCGGGATGCAAACCATCAAAGAAACCCTCTTTATCTGGCGATGAGCCGGTTGAAATTGCTGATTTTATCGATTTTTTTCCTGAAGCCAATCTTCCTTTCCAGGTAGCGGATACCAGCTTGCTGAAAAAGGATAATGATTCATTGCGGATCAGCCATAAAATATTCAGCCAGTTCGTACCCGATTCCATTCTTTCTGCTTCAATGGGCAAAATGAACCAGCCAAAGATCTATCCCCTTGGTAAAATGAAGAACACAGAAACGTATCTGCTGGCAAAAGTGATCAATGGGAATAACCGGGCAGCTTTTATACTGGCTTTTGATAAAAAGCAACAATTTATTGCCGGCATGCCCCTGTTGAAAGTGGATGTGAACCCTGCTACCCAGCAATCATCTTCCGTCGACAAAAAACTTACCATCACTAAATCGGTTTGGCGGAAAAACCCAGGTGGCAGTATCGGCGAAGGAAAAGATGTATATGTGTTGAACAATGATGCGAAGAACTTTATGCTGATCATGACCGATCCGCTGGATGATGCTGTGGCAGAACTGATCAACCCGATAGATACGCTTCCACGAAAACTGAAGTATTCTGCAGATTACGGCAGCGGCAAGATGAACCTTGTATCCATCCGTGATGGAAGAAAAAAAGACCGTGTCAGTTTCTTCATACATTTTGAAAAAGGAGATTGTTCCGGTGAATTAAAAGGCGAGGCCATCCTGCAATCACCTACCAAAGCCATTTACCGGGAAGCCGGCGATCCCTGTTCGCTGCAATTCACTTTTTCCAATTCCGCTGTAACATTGAAAGAACTGGAAGGCTGCGGTTCGCGACGGGGACTGCGCTGTTCCTTTGATGGAGTGTATCCAAAGAAAAAGGAAAGCAAGCCTAAAAAAGCCACAGCGGCGCGCAAATAATCTTATCTCTACCTGTTTATTGATCGTTGGCCGTTTTTCGTTGACCGGAATATCAGGAAAAGTTACCCAGTCAACGATTATATTACTTCAAATCCTGTGTGGGAAACTTGCAAAAACAGGTTAAAAAATAACGGCGTCAAAACATTGATTATGCTTTCTATTGGCCCTACTTTTGAGGCTCACGGGCGACTTGGGCAAATTAGTCTTATCTTGCGCCATCGTGTAAAAAACACACAATATGAGTTTTAACAATTTTACGGTACCCTACCCTGTAGAACATCCTTATGCCAAACGTGTCGCTTATTTCTCTATGGAATTTGCAGTGCATCAACCCCTGAAAATATATAGTGGAGGATTGGGTTTTCTGGCAGGCTCACATATGCGTAGCGCTTATGAACTGAAACAGAATTTGATAGGCATTGGTATTTTATGGAAGTATGGTTATTATGACCAGGAACGCAACCAGGACCAAACACTGGATGTGGCCTGGAATGAAAAGCAATACAGTTTTTTGGAAGATACCGGTATCCGTTTTCAGATCAACGTGCATGAACATCCGGTTTGGGTGAAAGTGTATTACCTGAATCCTGAAACTTTCAAATCAGCACCTTTATTCCTGCTTAGCACAGATGTACCGGAAAATGATTACGTGTCGCAAACCATTACCCATCGCCTGTATGATGCCAATGTGGCTACCAAAGTGGCGCAGTTCATCCTGCTGGGTGTAGGCGGCGCAAAACTTTTGGATATCATCGGCTTCAACCCTGAGTTGTATCATCTCAACGAAGCTCATGGGCTTTCTGCTGCTTTCTATCTTTACAACAAGTTCAAGAATATTGAAGATGTAAGAAAGAGACTGGTATTTACCACGCATACGCCTGAAGAAGCCGGCAATGAGAAGCATGATATCTACCTCTGTCATAAAATGAGTTATTTCTGCGGGCTTTCCATTGATGAAGTACGCAAGCTCACCGGCATTTATGATGATGCATTCAACCATTCTCTTGTTGCGCTTCGTTTTGCTCACCTTGCCAATGGGGTATCTCAATTGCATGGTGTGGTGGCCAGGGAAATGTGGGCGAAATACCCCGGTGTGTGCCCGATCATTTCGATAACAAATGCACAGAACTACCGTTACTGGGCCGATAAGCAATTGTACCGCTTCCGTGAAGCAGGCGATGATTACGGTATCGATGACCGCAAAAAATACCTGAAGAAAAGGGCTTTTGAAATTGTGGCTGATCAAACAGGTAAATTATTTAACCCCGATGTTTTCACGATCGTATGGGCCCGTCGCTTTGCCGGTTATAAAAGAGCCGGGATGATCACTACAGATGAACACAGGTTTGAAAAACTGCTTTCCAGTACAAAATATCCTGTACAGATCATCTGGGCCGGTAAGCCTTACCCCGTTGACCATCCTGCGATCAGTGATTTCAATCAACTGGTGCATCTCAGCAAACGATATAAAAATATTGCTGTGCTGATAGGATATGAACTGGGCCTGTCCAAACGCCTGAAGCAGGCAGCGGATTGCTGGCTCAACAATCCCCGCGTGCCGCGCGAAGCTTCCGGCACCAGTGGTATGACGGCCGCTATGAACGGTGCCATCAACTTCTCTACCGATGATGGCTGGATCCCGGAATTCATCAATCATGGCCATAACGGTTTTGTAGTGCCCAAAGCAAACTATGCACAGATGACCGTGCATGAGCAGGACCAGTATGATCTCGATCAGTTGTATAATATCCTCGAAAAGGAAATATTGCCACTGTATTATGATGATTATCCCACCTGGCGTCAACTGATGAAGAACAGCATGCAGGACGTGCGCTTCCAGTTTGAGAGCAACAGGATGGCGCATGAGTATTATGATCAGTTGTATAAGTAAGGCATTGATGGTTGTTCGATAACCGATAACCGATGACCAATGTCCGAATGGCCGACTTTAAGTAAGATACTTTCAGGTAGCGATAAAATAAAAATGCCCCTTAAACAGGGGTATTTTTATTCAGTTACCGTTGCCACACTGCCATCGGCCATTCGAACATCGGCCATCGCCTTATTTCAGTTCATTAAGAAGTTCACTCACTTTCTTTGCTTCAGGGAAAAAGCTGATCAGTTTATTGATGATCCCCTCCACAATTGCATCAGGGCAGGAGGCTCCGCTGGTGATGAGTATCTTAACAGGAGATTTTGCAGGAAGATAATTAGCTGTCAGAACTTCCTGTTTTGCATGGAAGTTGTAATGCAGTATCTCTTTGGCAGAAAGTATTTTTTCTTCTGTATTGATAAAATAGGTCGGCAGTTCCTCTTCACATAACTCTACAAGATGGGAGGTATTGGATGAATTATATCCTCCTGCTACAATAGCCAGGTCAGCATCAGTCTGCAACATGCCGGCTACCGCGGTCTGATTATCATTGGTTGCATAGCAAAGTGTATCCCTGGTATCAGCAAACCGTTCCGCAATATTCTTTTCATCCAATTGGTAATGGCTGATCATGATCTGCTTCAGGTAATCAGCAATAGCCTGTGTGTCACTGGCCAGCATAGTGGTTTGGTTTACCACGCCGATCCGCTGCAGGTCTTTCCCTGCATCAAACCCGGGGGAATGCTGTCCTTTGAACTCTTCATAGAACTGCCCTGCAGGTTTTTTACCGGTAATATAAGCGGCGAGCTCAATGGTCTGCTGCATATCTTTTACCACCACAGAAGGGGCATTGCTGGCAGCATGTGAAAAAGTGGCCCTTGTTTCTTCATGGCCGGGTTTGCCATGTATGATGATGGTATAATTTTTTTTTGCGATCGCTTCACTGCGGTTCCATACTTTTTCAACAAAGGGACAGGTTGTATTGTATTTCTCTGTTTGAATGCCGATATCATTCAGCCTCTGCTCAATTTCCAATGTAGTACCGAATGCGGGGATGATAACGATATCATCAGCTTTCAGTTCATCAAAAGAGATGAGTTGTTTGCCATAAGTGTCCTGCAGAAAGGTGATCCCGTGCATCTGCAGGTCAGCATTTACCTGTGGGTTATGGATCATTTCACTGAGCAGGAAGATTCGTTTGCCTGGGTTCTGGTCAACCGTTCTGAAAGCAATTTCGATCGCATTTTCCACCCCATAACAAAAGCCGAAGTGGCGGGCAAGAAAAATCTGCACCGGGCCAAAATCAAGCAGGGTAGGGGTGAAATCCTTTTTCAGCTTGTCCATCTCCTTCCGCTTCTTTTTAATGGCGGAGATCAGGGGGCTGCGATAGATGATAGGGACATCGAAGCTTTTCATGCTGCAAAGATACTCTGCGCATCTTTCTTCCTGCAAAAGATTTCCTTAGATAACAATTAGTTGCTAGTTTCACCAAAACGATTGACATGCAACACAGACTATTGGCAGTATTGGCTTTTTCGGCACTGCTCGGCTGCAATCAACCTTCAACAAAAAACTCCGGATCAATGGATAAGCGAAGACCTGTGGAATGGGCACATACGACGAATATTTATGAAGTGAACGTACGCCAGTATACCAAAGAAGGGACGTTCAATGCTTTTGCCAAAGAATTGCCCAGGCTTAAGGATATGGGCGTGGAAACCCTATGGTTTATGCCTGTTACGCCTATTGCCCAGAAAAACAAAAAAGGAAGCATGGGCAGCCCCTATGCCTGCTCAGATTATACAGCGATCAACCCAGAGTTCGGCACTCTCGATGATTTCCGCAACCTGGTAAAGGAAGCCCATAGCATGGGTTTTAAAGTGATCATCGACTGGGTGGCGAATCATACCGGTTGGGACCACCGGTGGACGAAAGAGCATCCTGATTATTATGAAAAGGATTCGGTCACCAACGACTTCAAAATTGCCAGTGGCATGGATGATATCATTGAGCTGAACTACAGCAATCCTGCGCTGCGCAAAGCAATGATAGAAGCAATGCAGTACTGGGTGAAAGAAGCGGATATTGATGGATTCCGCTGTGATCTGGCAAGTTGGGTGCAGGTAGATTTCTGGGAAGAAGCCCGCCCGCAGGTGGATTCACTGAAACCATTGTTTTGGCTGGGAGAGTTTGATGAATTGCAGGATCCTGCTTACGGAAAAGTATTTGATGCAAGCTACACCTGGAAATGGATGCACCAGACCCGGCATTTTTACCAGGAGCATCAATCGCTTGATTCACTTTATTCCCTTTTGCAGGAATACAGCGCTATTGGTGATTCTTCCATGCGTGCCTGGTTCACTACCAATCATGATGAGAATAGCTGGAATGGTACTGAATATGAAAAGTATGGTAATATGGCCCACGCGCTGGCTGTATTCAGTTGCACCTGGAATGGAGTACCGCTGATCTACAGCGGCCAGGAATTGCCGATGCTGGCCAAGCGTCTTGCTTTTTTTGAAAAGGACCCTATTCCCTGGACAGGTGAAAACCAACTCCATAATTTTTACAAGACCCTGCTGCATTTAAAATCCACTCATCCTGCATTGCGGGGAGGTGATCCTGCCGTGCAAACACATCGTGTCAAAACTTCGGATGATGCGCATGCTTTTGTGTATTTAAGAAAGAACGGCGCCAGGGAAGTGTTGGTGGTGATCAACTTGTCTTATGAACCTAATCTGAATTTTTCTATCGAGGATGATAAAGTAAGCGGCGCTTTCAAAAATGTATTTACCGGCGCAGCAAATGATTTTACAAAAGACAAAAGTTTTTCGATGGAAGCCTGGGAATATAAAGTGTATGAAAAATAATGATAAAAGAAAAGGCCCCGCAATCACGGGGCCTTTTCTAATTTATAGATTCATGGATTAATTATCCGAATCATCATCAAGTTTTACCTGGTAAGTGTATGTACCATTATAACCGGGATAAATGCCTTCCAGTTTGATCCTGCCGGTACCATTTTCGAGGTAGCGGCCAAGTTCATCAGCATTTTTGATATCCTGCCCGTTTACGGTAGTGATGATAAAGCCCTGCTCCATTCTTGTTCCGCTGAATGGTCCGCCATCTTTTATCTTCTTAACAACTACACCACCGGTGATATCGTATTCTTTGGCCTTCTTGCTGTCGAGATTTTCCAGTTCAAGACCGAGCCTGTCGCCAACTATTTCTGTAGAGCTGATATCTTCCAGTTTGCTGGCTGTTGCTTTCAGCGTAACGTTTGCTGTATATTCCTTTCCGCTGCGGACATAAGTAACCGGAACTTTTTCGCCTGGTTTCAGGCTTGCAAGGTGACCGCTCATTTCAATACCGCTTGATACAGAATTGCCGTTTACTTTAGTGATCACATCACCTTTTTTCAGGCCGGCTTGTGCTGCTGCTCCATCTGCAGGTGCTGTTTGCACGTACACGCCCTGACCATCTTTCTGACCGGCTTGTTTTACCAGGCTTTCATTGGCTGAAGGGCTGGAAGTGTAAGAGATACCAAGGTATCCTCTTTTCACATCACCGAACTCGATGAGGTCGCTTACTACTTTACGCACGATATTAACCGGGATGGCAAACCCATAACCGGCATAAGTGCCATTGGGAGCAAGGATAGCAGAGTTGATACCGATCAGTTGTCCTTCGGGAGTGATCAGCGCACCGCCACTATTACCCTGGTTGATCGCTGCATCTGTTTGAATGAATGATTCAACAGGTGAAGTGCTCTGGCGGCTGTTGATACCGATGGTGCGGCCTTTGGCGCTGACGATACCTGCTGTTACAGTTGTTTCCAGTGTTAAAGGATAACCAACTGCCAGTACCCACTGACCGAGTTTTACATTGTCTGAATTGCCGTAGATCATATAGGGAAGACCTGTAGCATCGATCTTCAGTACGGCCAGATCGGTGCTGGCATCGCGGCCGATGACCTTGGCAGGATAAGATTTTTTATTGCTTAAAGTGACGGTGATCTCTTCTGCCACACCTTCTCTTCCATCGGATACCACGTGGTTATTGGTAACAATGTATCCGTCTTCGCTCAGCAGCACTCCGCTGCCGGAAGCCCTTTGCTCAGGCTGGATCATGTTGCCACCACCCGGGCCAAAGAAGAACTGATCAAAGAAATCATCCATTGAATTGCCCTGGCCGCCACGGAGGCCATTGCTTATTTTTTTTGCGGCTATTTTTGTTTTGATGTGTACCACCGCCGGTACAGCAGCACTGGCTGCTTTGGTGAAATCAATCGGATCTGCAGGAGCTCCTGCAATGTTTTCATTGAAGCCTGCATAATTGACAGGAAGTTTGCCATCTGCTGCCACCACGAGGCCAGATTTAGGCTTGTTCACTTTACCATAGACCCAAACACTGCCAACGGCTGATGAAGCGCTGACTGCTACCACCAACAAGAGTTGTTTCCATTTCATATTCTTTTTCAATTTTTTTTGTGTAAGATGTTGCTCAGCTTATCTATTCTGTTATCTGTATTTTCAAATAGTATGCCTTTGCTTATACAAAGTAACAAACTGTCACTCCTAATTCTTTTCCAGCGGTTTAGTTTAACAAATCATTTACTAAGAGCTTCGTACTTCCCTACAAATTTATTAACAATTGGGCAGAAAAAGAACAAGGGGTTGAGAGTCCTGTTAATTAAAGATCAACCAGGAACTTCATTGTATCAACCCCATCCGCATAATCATTAATGGCCGGATATTGTGCACTGCCAAACGGCGTATATTCCTGCCCCACTATGCATTGCAGGCTCTCATTTTCCTTAAGAGAGGAGGCCAGCTCTTTTTTGTCCTTATAGTATTCATAGTTCAACTGGCTGATAGGCGAGAAAGGAGAAACCTCTTCCACTAATAAGATCGATTCATTACTCATGTAATACTTTTTATTAAGAAGGTGAAGGGCCAGGTTATAATCGTAGTTGTTTTTGTATTTATGATGATCGGAGAGATAGTTGTATTTTTTAAAAACGTTCAATAACGGAGTGAAATCATATTCTTCAGGAACATACAGTTTGGTCACGTTACGGCAACCCAACCCGAAATAAGCATACACATCATCGGCCAGTTGTTCAAGTTCTGCAGTAGATTCCTTTCCGGTAAGCACTGCCACAGAGGTGCGATTACGGCGGATGATATGCGGATATTTTTTGAAATAATAATCAAAATAACCAGCAGAGTTATTGCTGCCTGTGGCAATATAGGCATCGCAACCGCTGAGGCGCTCAGCAAATACAATAGCATTGGCAACAGACGCATCCCATTCTGTTATCTTCCCTACCAGATGGGGAAGCAGGATATGGTCTTTTGAAGAGGTTTTGACCATGGCTTTATGCCCGCTGATGAAAACACAAAGCAGGTCATGAAAGCCTACCAGGGGAATATTCCCTGCCATTACAATACCGACTGTTTTGGGATCAGGGTTTTCGGCCGGCAACTGATATGAAGCCGTCCATTTCTCCAGGATCTCTTTTTGAAGAAAGGAACGGGCCACCTGCCGGGCGGATAGTTCGATGAATTCGGGAGTGAACCACCCGTTTTCCCTGGCAGCCCTTTCTTTAATAGCCTGCCATTCCGCATTATCTGAAAGAATGTATTGTCCAAGTTGATCAAGCAATCCTGTCCTTTGTTGTAAATTCATTCGTAATGAGTATTTTTGTCACACAAAAATAACTTCTACTCATTTAATCATAATTGTATGGCTATTAAGATCACAGATGAATGTATAAACTGCGGGGCTTGCGAACCGGAATGCCCTAACAATGCTATCTATGAGGGCGGCGTGGAATGGGCGATTGCGGACGGCACTTCTGTAAAGGGATCATTTACCCTGCTGGATGGTACCGTAGTGGGCGCTGACCAGAAAAATGAACCGCTGAGCGTTGATACTTACTATATTACACCCAATAAATGTACTGAATGCCAGGGTTTTCATGAAGAGCCCCAATGTGCCGCCGTTTGCCCGGTTGATTGCTGCGTTCCTGACGATATGTACCAGGAAACGGTAGAAGAACTGATGGCTAAAAAGGAGAAGCTGCACATCTAGAATGTGTATAAAAAACCGGCTGGAACACAAGCCAGGCCTGATTTTTTTTCTATCTTAGAAATACCTAACAAAGCAGCCAGGCTGCTACACTTTGGCGGGTGATATTTCCCGTCGTAAAAAGGTGAAGGAGAAACGGCCTTCACCTTTCTTATTAAATTCAAAAGGCAAAAGTTAAAATTCAAAATATCTTCCTGTAGGGCATGCAGTTTTTAATTTTTATTTTTGAATTGTCCCCGATTTTTCCTCAATATTTGTAGAACCATTCACTATACCAATGAAGAAAAAAATAGCCCTGGTAACGGGCGGATATTCAGGCGAAGCAGTAATATCCTATAAAAGCGCGGTTACTATCAACAATCATCTCGACAGGCAACTTTTTGATGTTTATCGGATAGATATCAATCCTGAAGGCTGGTTTTATGAGGCTGCTGACGGCCAAAAAGCAGCTGTTGACAAAAATGATTTTTCCCTGCAGGTAAACGGTCAGAAGATCACTTTCGACGCGGTATTCATTGGCATGCACGGCACACCCGGTGAGGACGGTAAACTGCAAGGATATTTTGATGTGCTGAACATACGTTATACCAGTTGCGATGCAGCTACTTCTGCCATCACCTTCAATAAAAGATATACAGTGGCCGTGGCCAGAATGGCCGGCATTGCTGTTGCTAATTCCATACACCTTTTCAAACATTCGCCTTTACCGGCCAGCGAAGTAGCTGATAAACTGAAGCTGCCGGTATTCGTAAAGCCCAACAATGGCGGCTCCAGCATCGGCATGAGCCGGGTAGATAAGGCAGAACACCTGGCTGCTGCTATTGAAAAAGCTTTTAAAGAAGACAACCAGGTGCTGGTGGAAGAAATGATCCAGGGCCGCGAATTCACTGTTGGCGTTTTTAAAACAAAAGGCAATATCATTGTGCTGCCGATCACAGAAGTGAAAGCGCATGACGGTAAGGAGTTCTTCGATTTTGAAGCCAAATACCAGGGCAAATCAACGGAAACCACTCCGGCCGTAGTAGATGAAGCCATTGCAGATAAGATCAGGGAAGCTGCACGTAAAATATATACCGTATTCAATTGCAAGAGCGTGGTCCGGATAGATTTTATTTATAATGAAGAAAGCCAGCGGCCTTTTATGCTGGAAATAAATACCATTCCCGGACAAAGCGAGGCCAGTATAGTGCCGCAACAGGTTAAAGCTATGGGCTGGAGCCTTACAGAGTTTTATACCAAACTTACAGAAGAGGCACTAATAAATTGACCTGTATCAGCGTTCATGTATAAACCCAAGATCCAGTAATGTTTAAATTCATCACCCATCGCCCTTTATGGGCCAATATCCTGGCAGCGATCGTTATTGCGCTGATCATTTTTTTCATTTTCATTTTTTCGCTCAACTGGCTTACTCATCATAACCAGGCCAAGGCTGTGCCGCTTGTCCAGGGTAAAGGATATGAAGATGCAAAGGATATACTGGAAAAAGCAGGCTTTGAAGTGGTGATACAGGATTCACTTTATATTGATACAGCCAAACCTTTGTCGGTATTGAAGCAGATCCCTGAGTCTGATGAACTGGTAAAAGTAAACCGCACCGTATATCTTACTATTAACCGTGCTGTGCCGCCCATGGTGGAAATGCCCAACCTGATCGGTTATAGCTACCGCAGTGCAGAAATGGCTCTGAAAAACGCCAACCTGCGCGTAGGTGATACCACCTTCCGTCCTGATTTTGCCAAAAATGCAGTGCTGGAGCAACGCTATAATGGCAATATCATCCGCCCGGGCGATAAAATAAGAATGGGCAGTGTTATCTCCCTGGTATTGGGTGATGGAGTAGGAGACAGGCAGTTCCCTGTGCCTGTACTGATCGGTTTAACCTATTGTGAAGCTCAAACCCTTGCAGAAGCACAAGGCATCACTATCGGGTCAGTGATCGCTGATGGGATTGAAGATTCCTGCAATGCTTATATTTACTGGCAACGCCCGGAGAGGTATGATGAAGAACATAGATTCCGTTATATCCGTTCAGGTCAGATGATCGATATCAAGCTGCAAAAGGAGAAACCGGTGATTGTTGATACCGTAGGAATGCCATTGCAGCAGCAATAACTATTTAATTAAGCTATTATGCAAACAATTACAGCCGAAGAACTAAAAGCCCGCCTCGATGCCGGCGAAAAACTGAATATCGTTGATGTCAGAGAACCACATGAACATGCTGAATTCAATATCGGTGGTTTGCTTTATCCCCTTGGTAAAGTGCAGACCATGCAGGTGGATGAACTCGAACCTTTCAAAGATGAAGAGTTGATCGTTTACTGCCGCAGTGGCAACCGCAGCGGACAGGCCTGTCTTATTCTTGATACACTTGGGTTCACTAACACCAAAAACCTCGTTGGTGGCATGTTGAACTGGCAAGACAAGATAAAATAAAAGAGAGGGAAACTCCCTCTCTTTTTACAATTTGATATTTACTCCGATCATATAATTCGTTCCTGCCATCGGGAAATAATAATTATCTGCAGTAATGCTGCCATCGCTTACATAAGCGTAGGTGTAACCATTGGGTTCATATTTCCTGTTGAATACATTGTTTACCTGGCCTATGATATTCCATTCAGAGAAGATCTTATTTCTTAACGTGAGAATGACGCGTGCATCCTGTGTATAAAAAGCATTCAGTTTGCGTTGTTCATTCTGCGTGTTGTCCAGGTATTGCTTTCCTACATATTTTCCCAGCAAACCTATTTCCAGGTTTTTTACCGGCAGAAAGTTCAATGATGCGCCACCGACAACAGCAGGTGCAAAAGCGATGGTTGTGTTTTTATGGTCCACGCTTTGCTGGCCTGTCCATTCTCCATTGGCATCATAATCGTCCAGGTATTCAGTGAACTTTTTGATCTTGTTGCGGCTGAAACTGAGGTTGGCATTTGCATTCAGCCAGGAACTGAATATATACGCACCCTGCAATTCTATGCCTGCCCTGTAGCTGTTAGGAACATTCACACGGGTATAAGCTCCCACGTCATTGATCATCCCGGTAAGCACCAACTGATCTTTGTACAGCATGTAATAGAAGTTGGCGCCGGCCTGGAAACGGCTGGTCTTTTTTTCAATGCCTGCTTCAAAATCATGCATCATTTCTTTCTTTGGCTGGTTGGTAAGGCTGGCTTCAAAATCATCGCGGTTGGGTTCTTTCTGTCCCAGGGCATAGCTGAGATAAGTTTGCCATCCGTTCTTTGCATAAGTAAGACCGGCCTTGGGATTTACGAAATCAAATTTCCGGTTGATGAACAGGGTGGGGCGCTCTGCAAATCCATCCATCTTATGCTGTACATGCCGGAACTGCACATCAGTGAAGAGGCTTAAGGCATTGGTGAGTTGGTACTGCCATTTTGCATAAGCATTAATGTCGGTCTTTTTTGCATCCAGGTCATAATAGCGGAGGCCCTGGTCAAAACCATACTTGGCCCAGATCACATCACCATGGTGATTACCATCATACACCGTCCATCCGCCACCGATGGTAAGCGTGTGCTTATCGCTTTTATATTGAGTGGAAAGGATCTGGCCATAGAAATAATTGTCCAGCCATTTTTGACGAACAAGATCTGTTCTTGTGATGGTTTGTCCATCAATCACCAGGTCAGGCAATCCGTAATCGGCGAATTTTTCACCTCCTTTATAATTCTCATAATAACCCAATCCCCTGGTGAGGAAAACGGCTGTATTGAAATGCCATTTGCTGCTTAAAGCATGGTCGAAGAATAACTGGTAATGGGTTTGCCGGTAATTGTCGGTTTCGTTATCATAAGGAGCACCCGGCCTTTCGGTGCCGCTGGAATTATAGGTGCGGTCAGTCTTCAGCATTGATTCAGGCACACCATTCCATGCCTGGTAGGTTTTTTCCTTACCTGAAAACACATTGAAGCGGAGTGATGATCTGTCGCCGATATAGGCGCCTGACAAATAAAAGGATTGCAGGTGACTGCTGGCGCGGTCTACATAGCCATCACTGGTGATCTGGCTCAGGCGGGCATCGAGTGTAAAATGATCATCGATCAAACCGGTCCCGGCTTTGATGGTGTTTTTCCAGGTGTTGAATGAGCCATAACTGTTATTGATCTCACCGTAGGAAATTCTGTTGAGCTCATTGGTGGATAAACTGACTGTTGCGCCAAAAGCTGAAGCCCCGTTGGAAGAAGTGCCTACACCACGCTGAACCTGGATCGAATTGACGGAAGAAGTGAAATCAGGAAGGTTTACAAAAAAAGCACCCATGCTTTCAGCATCGTTGAAAGGAATGCCATTGAGTGTAATATTGGTGCGGGTGGCATCCGAACCACGGATGCGCATGGCCGTGTAGCCGACCCCTGTGCCGGCGTCCGAGTTAACTACTACAGAAGGTGTCTGGTTGAGGATAAAAGGGATATCCTGTCCCAGGTTCAGCTTGCCGATCTCCTTTTTATTGAGATTGGACCTGGTGAAGGGGGCTTTTTCGCCGGCCCTGATGGCCCTGACCTCAACGGGTGCAAGAGAATAAAAACTGTCTGTACTGGTTTGTTGCTGGGCCATAATAGCTGAACAGCCCATGAACGAAAATGAGATGAGTGCAATCCTCTTCATTTTTTTAATTTAAACGGTTAAAAAATGAGAGGGAAATGCTGTGGGAGAAAGGACATACGAAAGACTCCTTCCCTGCGCAGGCATTACCCTGATCAGGTTTACGGGTATAATCTCAGATCGCAGCCACTGGCTGCAAACACCCCGGGAAACGCTGAAAACTTACAAGCTTTCACTATGTAAGAACTGGGGCAAAAATAGGAAAATTCCGGTTTATTGTAACTTTTCGGAAACCTGCTGCGTAACATATCAAACAACCTGGTTTATGAAAAAGATATTTTACTCATTACTGCTCCTGGCTTTCGGCCCCGCTGCACTGGCCCAACAGCCTACTATCAAAGACCCCAACGTACAGGTGCGGGAAGCTAAAAACTTTACGGTGATCCGTTTAGCCAGCGCATTTGATGTGTATCTCACGCAAAGCGCTGAAGAATCAGTGGCTGTAAGTGCAGGAGAAGCTGAATACCTGGAAGATATAAAAGTGGAAGTGAAAAATGGAGTGCTGGATATTAACTACAAGCCCAAAAAGGGCTGGGGCAGGGGTAACCGCAAACTCAAAGCCTATATTTCTTTTAAGCAATTGGACAAGCTGGAAGTAAGCGGCGCCTGTGATGTGGACATTGTTGGTGTATGGAAAGCCGATGGCGCCAGGATTGAGCTTTCCGGGGCCAGCGACCTGACAGGTCAGGTGAATATCACTAAGCTCAATTTTGATATCAGTGGTGCTTCCGACGTAAAGCTGACCGGTAATGTAGGTCAACTGGCTATCGATGCCAGCGGCGCCAGCAGCTTCAAAGGATTTGATCTTGCGGCTGATTACTGCAGTGCCGACGTTTCAGGGGCAAGCGATGTGCGCATACAGGTCAATAAAGAGTTATCTGTAATCGCCAGCGGAGCCAGTGATGTACATTATAAAGGAAGCGGCTTGATCCGAGATGTGCGTACGAGTGGGGCGAGTAGTGTGAAGAGAAGCTCCTGACCGGTTTTACATAGTATTGATGCAGAGGGCGTATTATGGTATCAACTATAATACGCCCTCTGCTTTTATAATTTCCATATTTGTTTGGCTGGTAATAATTATAGTCTTACCTTTGCAGCCCACATCGCGAAGTAGAGCAGCGGTAGCTCGTCGGGCTCATAACCCGAAGGTCGGGAGTTCGA
>DATAJQ010000280.1:0-2685 GCA_036262095.1 Chitinophagaceae bacterium
GTGGTGCAAAAACTGGCATGAACGGCATTTATTTTCCGGTGAAACGCGAAAAAAATCTTTGTGGTTATCATGGCCTTTGCGCATATTTGCGGTCAAATCATTCATTATGAGTTACCCAGACAATCTCCGTTACACAAAAGATCACGAATGGATCAGCCTCGAAGGTGATACAGCAACCATTGGCATTACTGACTTCGCCCAGCGTGAATTGGGTGATATTGTATATGTAGAAGTAGAAACGGTCGGCAAAGCACTTGCTGCAGGCGCAGTTTTCGGTACAGTAGAAGCCGTAAAAACAGTATCTGATCTTTTCCTGCCCGTCAGCGGAACCATCCTGGAACTGAACCCTGAACTGGGCAACTCTCCTGAACTGGTGAATTCTGACCCTTATGGCAATGGCTGGATGATCAAAATGAAGGTCGACAACCCTGCTGAAGTGAGTGAATTGCTTGACGCAGCAGGTTATGAAGCTATTGTTGGATAATCCATTAGGGGTTCATTCAACCTGTTTTCCCGGTTTTATATATTGTTATAAGTGAGAGATATATAGAGAAAAAGTATTATTTTTTAACTCTCTTCATTTCTGACCTGACCAATTATTGTAGAAGAGGCTCCTGAGGGCCTCTTCTTTCTTCTTGGATGCTGCAAAAGAAGAAGCTATTATTGCAAAAAATTCGGCTTTGTTACATCGCTCCGCTTTGGCCATCATCGCATGGTTTGTCATTTGTACCATACTCCTTACTTTGCCAGGTTCTACTCTTCCCAGTGAAAACTGGATGGGTAAAATAGCGCTTGATAAATGGATACATATTTTTCTATTTGGAGTAATGGCATTTCTTGCCTGCTGGGCAATCTTTAAAACCAATAAAAAAACCACAAAGCACAGGTCATATTTTATTGTCGCTGGTTTGTTATGTATCGCTTATGGAGTGATCATGGAATATGTGCAGAAGTATTATGTTCCTAACCGATCATTCGACGTGGGTGATATTATAGCAGATGCTGTTGGCAGTATACTCGGAACAGTTTACAGTCTCAGGAAGTACCTAAAAAAATAGACCCCTGTAGAAACAGGGGTCGCAACCAAAACTAACTGCTTATGAGAAAATTGACTGCTTTTATAATTATTTTGTTGTGTTCTTAATTCTATAACGCAAATTTACTGCCATTAGTGCTATCGGTGTTGTTAACGAATGTCTAAAAGAACTATTGTCGTATTTTCACCTCAACGCTTTTAGTAAAACCTCATCTTGTAGACTTTTTTTCCCAGTCAGCGTTTAATCCAATAACACTTTAAAGAACTGCGTTTTATCTAAGATGCATTCACTCTATATATTGCACAAACCAGACCAAACTGATTGTTTGACGTTACCTGAGTATACAAACCTGCGTTGTCCTTTGATTAAAAACTGATTAGAAAACCTGACCGCTTCCAGTAAAAGAATGAATATCAAACATATCCGGCCTGGCTACGGGAAAGAAAGGTATATCTGTGCTATTAACGAAGCATTAATTCGCGTTATCGGTAGTGTTCATTCGTATCATTCGCGCTTTTATTGTTTGGTAAGCTTTTCTGAGTTCTCTGCAAACTGCAATGCATCAATCAGCTCTTCTATTCCTCCATTCAGTACTTCCTGCAAGTTATAGAGTGTAAGACCGATACGATGGTCAGTTACCCGGCCTTGCGGAAAATTATATGTCCTGATCTTTGCGCTTCTATCGCCTGTACTCACCAAACTTTTCCTGTGGCGGGCAATTTCATCCTCTTGTTTCCTTACCTGCTCCTCATAGAGTTTTGTCCGAAGCATCTGCATGGCTTTTTCCCTGTTGCCCAACTGTGAACGCTCTGTTTGGCAAACCACTACTGTGCCGGTGGGAATATGGGTAAGCATTACCTTGGTTTCTACTTTGTTTACATTCTGACCACCTGCGCCACCGCTTCGTGCTGTTTCCATTTTTACATCCGCAGGGTTTAGTTCAAAATCCACTTCTTCTGCTTCCGGCATCACCGCTACTGTAGCTGCAGAGGTATGTACCCTGCCGGAAGCTTCTGTATCCGGTACCCGCTGCACACGATGCACGCCGCTTTCAAATTTGAGTGTCCCGTATACATCATCGCCGGTCACTTCCAGTTGCACTTCCTTGTAGCCGCCTACTGTTCCCTCGTTTTCACTCAACAGGGCTGTTTTCCATCCCTTTCTTTCGCAATAACGCATATACATCCGCAAAAGGTCGCCGGCAAAAAGGCTGGCTTCATCACCACCCGTGCCGGCACGGATCTCAAGAATGGCGTTTTTCTCATCCTGGGGATCTTTCGGGATCAGCAACTGGCGGATATGCGCCTCGGCCTGTTGCTTTTTTTCTTCCAGTTCCGGGGCTTCCAGCTTGGCCAGGTCGCGCAGTTCCTCATCATCTCCGTTCAGCGCCTCTTTATAGAACTCAATATCATCCAGGATCTTCCGGTAATCATTATAGGCTATTACTATCTTTTCCAAGCTGCGATACTCCTTGCTGGTTTCTGCAAACCGCTTGTTATTGCCCACGATCTCCGGATTGGTGAGGGCAACACCCAATTGGTCAAATCTTGCTTTTATCGCTTCAAGTCTGTCTAACATAGCAACTTCCGTTAAAAATGTGGGCAAAGGTAACAAGAATAATTTTTTGGGATTTGGATTTTCAATACTG
>DATAJQ010000281.1:0-43143 GCA_036262095.1 Chitinophagaceae bacterium
TGCACCGGCTGCTGCGCTGATCAACAGCAGGCAGCATGCTATCCATATTTTTAATTTCATAGTTTTAATCAAGCATTTTTATTTCACCTGGTCTTTTACACAACGGAACCCAACAGTGGCATTCCTTTCAAAACCCTGGCTTACGCGCAGCAGAGCCTGCCGGTAATGCAGTTCGCGGGGCCCGCCCTGCACATACCACCAACTGCTGGAAGGTTTGAAATAAGAACCTCCTTTCATCATGATATAACGATAGCTGCCGTTCATGTACAGATCATTGGTAAGTTGCCATACGCAACCAACCAGGTCCTGCAGCCCATAGGGATTTTCGCCTTTAGGATAGGAACCTACCGCATATAGTTTTCCATTTCCCAGGTTGCAGTGTGCTGAATCAATGCCCTCAAGAGCGGAAACAGTCAATGTGCCGGTGATTACCTGCTCTTTACGTGTAACGGGTGTGGTCTGATTCCAGGGCCACTCGTTCCCTTTCGGTGTTTGTGCAGCATACTGCCATTCTATCTCTGTCGGCAGCCGTTTGCCTGCCCATTTTGCATAAGCCTTGGCATCTTCATAGCTTACATATACAACAGGGAAGTTTTCCTGCCCGGCAGGGATCCTTCCGTTTTTCCAATGCTTAAGGTAATTAGCAGTATCGGTTGGTTTGTACTTTGTAGCTTTCACAAATGCCTGGTATTGCCGGTTAGTGACCGGAAAGCGGTCCATATAAAATGAAGGAAGAGTGAATGTGCTATCCTGGTCCTGCACAGGATAAGGTATGAATGCATCACCATACGTGGTATGAAAACGGAATGTACCCGCCGGGATGCTCACCATGCCTTCAGGTGCTTTATTAGCCCTGGTTGTATATTGAACATTGGATATGCGTCGTGCTTCTCCTGGTATCAGGCCCACTATGGTTTCATCCAGCAGTATTCCTTTATCCATGAGTTGTATCACGAAATTGCCTTCGAACCTGCCGAAATATTGCGATAGCTGCAATTGGTGATCACCAGGCTTCAATACCAGTGGCTTTTTTGCATAGTCGGGATTACCAGCCCATACCCTGATCTCATCCCCTTTTCCTGGTGTTGTAATTTTCAATATATCACCATTCCGCGAAGCATGGATCAAAAGCGGCAATTTGGCTATGCAATCCACTTCACCTTCATTGTTGGTGCCAAGGTATTTTTTGTGGAATGCGTTTGTTTCAGCAGTCACCCACCATTCATTATTGCGTTGCACCGGCGTAAGCAAGCTGTGATGCCACAGATCTACGAAATGATATCCCTGTTCAGGTTTTACTTTAAATAATTCGCCTTTGTAACCGCCGGGGATAACACTGTAGATCGTGTAGATCGTTTTTTCCGGCAAAGCCCATTCATTTACCCAAATACTGTCTGCAGAAGTAGCGATCAGAGGAGTGAAACCTCTGGAGGTAAAGTTGTAAGTATTCTCTCTTTGAATGCGTGCAGTACGTCCCAGGTATTTATATTGCTCTTCTGCATAATCGGGCTGACCGGGTGCAAAAATGTTCAGCTCAACACCATAGCCATTAAAGAATGATGTTGCGAACTCGCGTTGTATGGGTTCTTTATATAACTCCGCTACGCGGAATATAGCAAACTCCGGTTTTATCAGTTTGTTCAGGTTCAGCATCGGCGCATAGTACAACGCATTATGAACACGGCCGGAAGGGATGCCCGGCATATCTTTGGGAACAGCCATGCCTTCACTGTACATGATCACACCAGGCCTTACTTTATCGGCTGCGTTCTGCAGTTCATTGCTCGATTCACCTTTTGTGTCCAGCACCATACCATCAGCAGTGGTAGCAGCAACCAATCTCGAGATGCCTTCGAAATGATTTTCGCTGCGTGTGCTTTCATCCCAGGGATTATAACACAGGAACATTTTTGTTCCCAGTTTGCGGCTATCGGCTGCCATTTTCTTTACGCCTGCCATACCACCAGGCAGATCTTCGAACATATCGAATTGGTTTCGCTGGTCCAATCCCAGGGTTGGCCAGGTAGGCCACAGTCCTACAAACTCATCACCGCCATATAAACGTTGTCCACGCTGCAGGAATTCAGTAAGATGGAATTTTCCATCCGTATAATCATAATAAAACTTGTCCCAGTTCATGATGAGATGGCTCACATACGAATGCCTTATCCATTGCAGGTCCTTTCTTTCGAATAATCTATTGTCGAATTGCGTAAGATCATATAACCAGCGATGCTGAAAAATGCGGTTGAGCGAAGCATGCCAGTCGCCGGGCACCACCTCCGCATACAAGGCAAATTGAACAGCCCCCCCGGGATATAGCCAGGTCTCGAACCGCGAGCGCTTGCCTTTATCAATGGTTTTACGGCGGGTGAGAGCAGCCAATTGCAGGCCATTATCGAGTGTTATACTGTTAAAACCCAATTCCCAGGCGTTATCCGGAACGATCACATTCACCGGCTGGCTGCCTGGGCGGAAAAGATGCGTGCGTGAAAGTCCATGCTTGCCAAGCCCGGTTATATACACGTTACCGGGAGCCTCGCCGAAAGGCACTATGTTTTCCAGTTTCAGTGTATCATTGCCTGTATTAACAAAACGGATGATGGCCTGTAAACCTTCAGTTCCGGATTGCCAGTTACCGGGCTTCACCATTAATTTTTGTTGCGCCAGTTCCGGGCTATTGGAAGCGAACAGTTTTCCATTCAACACAAAGCTGGCCACCGGCACAGGCAAGGAGCGCTCTCCAGCAGTAGTACCGGAAACCAATAAGCGGTTTACCTGCAGGGAATCTTTGGAGAGTTCGATCCCCGTGAGCCGGGGCTGTGCCAGTAAGGTAATGGAAAAGCAGATCGTCAATACCGAGAAGCAGAGTTTTCTTTTAATCTGGTTCAATTTTTTTCAGTTTCAGGGTTTGTAAATAATTGCCTTAAAATTATAGGTAACCGGCAACTATTCGGGTAGAAAGGGGAAAAACCGGCAGCAAACGTTACCGGTAACGTTATCAGTAAATTGGGAAAGTGTTTTATAAGTTCTGCCATATAATGGGTTGCGACAGGCAGGGTGTATGCTTTCCCTACCCCGAAGAATTTCGCAAATGCCCCTTCTGTCTGATAAGGTTATGAACGAACTTTGAGATCAATCAATAATAAAAAACTATTGTAAACTTTATGATTTATGAAAACAAAAAAGATTTGGGCCAATTTCGGCGTTCAGGATTTAGAACGGACCACTAAATTCTATAAGCAACTTGGCTTTGAACAAAACGGAGCTTCTGATCAACTTACCAGTTTCTTCTTTGGGGAGGAAAAATTTATCATTCACTTTTTTTTGAAAGATATACTTGAGCCTGGCATGAAGGGGCAAATAACAGATACAAAAACAGGGAATGAAATTATTTTCACCCTTTCTGCTGATAGTAAGGAAGAAGTGAATAATTGGGAGAAAGAGGTGCGACAAGCCGGGGGAACAATAGTCTCAAGACCGGAAGAGTTTGGAAAGGGGTATTATGGTTTCGTATTTACCGATCCTGATGGTCATAGGTTCAATGTATTTCACATGTAGCATCGCTATTCCGGCAAAAGAACAAGCACTCTTATTTAACCGGCAAAGCTATCCAGCATTTCAAAGGTAGGCACGAAAAATAAAGTACCTGTTTGCGGAGTGCTGAAATCCAGTATCCGGTCATAGTTTCCTTCCGGCACGCCTACAAACATATTGGTGAGCATTTTTTTTACCGTAAGAAATGAGCTGGCGTAGGCAATAAAATAGGTCCCCATTTCATTGCTGGCTACATTGCCGAAAGGCATATTGTCCCTAACAATCTTAAAATCATCGCCAACATTGGCCAGTGCTGAGTGTGCGTTGGACGGTTTCACGTTATCAGGCATTTCAATATCATCTGTTTTTGACCTGCCGATCACTTTTTCCTGCTCATTTACCGGTAAGGCTTTCCAGGCCTGCAGATCATGGAGGTATTTCTGTACAAAAAGATAACTGCCACCTTTATAGTTAGGATCTTCATCGCCGATAATACCAAAATACGCCCTGTCTTCCCCATGTGGATTTTCTGTACCATCCACAAAGCCCAGGATACTGCGACTGTCCCAGTACCTGAAGCCATGCACTTCCTGTATGTTGACGGCCACAGCTTTTAAGGTATCCGATATTGCAGCGGCAGCATCTATACAAAAACTATACGCATCGGAACGGATATGCAGATGCAAATCGCCCCTGGTTGCTACGGCGGTATGCTTAGTACCTGCTATGGGTGTAAATGTTTCAAATTCTTTTGGTACTGGTGTGGGAAGTTGCAGCAGATGCCAGGCTTCAAAACCAATTCCCAGAACTACGCTGGCTTTGGCATTTGGGAATCGCGTAAGCGCGGAGTTGTTTAGGTTGGAGATCAACGTGCACAGGCTTTTAAAGGACTCTTTAATGTCTATTCCTTCTTTAAAATTCCATACCATGAAAATGGTATTGTTGTTTGGGTAGTCCAGTACGTTTTGGGAGTTAATGCTCATACAGATCTTTGTAATTCGGTTGTTTTAGATGCAGTTATAAGAGGCTGTAAAAGCTAATTTACAAAAAGGTTGCTCATACATTTAATTCTTCTTGCTGTTTCGTAAATTCAGGTAGAATACAAGCCATAGTCCTATACATTATGACTATGGCTCTATCAAATTATTTACAGGCGTTCCGATTAAATGCACATACACATTTCAGGGGATACTACCTGCTGTCAAAATGATCAAGCTATTCAAATATGATTATTCGCATAGTGCCGGAGAGCCTTATGCGGTAGAATTTAGAGATATACCTTTGGAGTGGAAATAGAGCAAGGCCAACAGGAATTCAAGTACTGATTTTTAAATGTTCTTTTTGCAGGCCCAGGTCTTTAATAGTTCAGACGGGATGCGGAAGATATAAATCGTGCTCGCCCTGCTACCAGAAACATTCTTGTGATCAGCAATATTCGTTTCACTCCTATTTCTGTTTTATAGTGATTTGATAATTCTTGCTGGGATACCTGCCACCACCGTATTTTCAGGTACATCCTTCGTTACCACGGCGCCTGCGGCAACCACAGCATTTTCTCCTATGGAGATTCCGGGAAGAATGGTGGCGCCTGCACCAATCCAGGCATTCTGTTTAATATGAACTTTACCAGGCATTAGCGATTGCCTATCATCTGGCAATAACGGATGTCCTTCAGATAATATTTTTACATCGGGACCAATGAGAACATTATCCTCTATAACAATGCCCCCAAGTGCCAAAAAAGTACAATTAAAATTGATGAAGACATTTTTTCCGATACTCAAATGCCTTCCATAATTGATATAGAAGGGAGGAAATACAGCTACTGTTTCATCAATGACTGCCCCGGTAACTTCACCCAGTATTTTCCTGATGGCTTCAGGGTTGGAAGAAGCATTTAGCTGTTGCAACAACCGCATGGTGGTATAAGAAGCTCCCCTCAAATCTTTTATTTGCGGATGCTGTGGTCCTACGGTTATTCCATTTTTCAGATCATCAAAGATTGTATGGGCAGTGTTCATCTTGCTTAATTTGATGATACAAAATTACAATGGAGGCAGGTATCATTTATTACACTATTTACGTCAATAATGTCAAATATCACTTATCTTAGTTTTCACAATTACCAGAAATGAGTAAGAGTGCCCCACCCCGCATTTTACTATTGGAAGTGACCCGGGAAGCAGACCTCCCAAAAGATTTCTATAAGCTATACCATACTCATTTATATTGTTATAAAGGCAGCATTGAGTTTTTATTTAACGATCAGTTGATGGAATGCAAAGGTGGGCAGTTTTTATTTTGGTTTGCGGAAAGCAGGTTATCGGGCTTTCATTTTTCCAAAAACTTTAGAGCCATTGTGCTTTTAGTGGAAAAGGATCTTTTGATGAATAATATTCCCGATCAAAGCTGGAGCATCAATGCACAACTTCACTCGAGGGTGTACCCGGTAAAAACCAGCATCACCACGCAAGACAAAGAAAAGATCCTGGCAAATTTTAAGAGGCTGAACGAACGATTCAGGGAAACCGGCCACCGTTTTTATGAGGAAACGCTGAAGCTGCAAATGCAATTATTCATTCTGGAAATGTGGCACATATTCGCCAATGAATATGAACAACGTAAGCACAGCCTGCAAACAGGCACCTTGTATGAGCGCTTTATTCAATTGCTCCAACGGCATTGTATGCAACACCGTGAAGTGCAATTTTACAGCAATGAGCTAAATATTACTGCCAAATATCTAAACCATTTGTGCAAGATCCATTCAGGCATTACTGCTTCGGAATGGATACAACGGTACGCCAAAGAACGGATCATCATTTTACTGCAGAATAAGAACCTGAACATATCTGAAATTGCCGATGAAATGGAATTCAGCAGCCGTTCATTTTTTACCCGTTATGTAAAAAGGCTATTAGGTGCAACACCTAATGAATATAGGGGAAGATTGCGATGATAAAAACTGACCTTGCCTGCAACACTCAAGTAATTAATTCAAATGTTTATAGAAAGTTATAGTTTCTAACTGCTTTTATAGAGGCACTGTATTCTTATTGCATCGCTTTTATTTCAGCATCTGTCAATCGAAGAAATCTTGCCGCATTGTTAAACAAAATATCTCGCTTTTGAGTAGGGGAAAGAAAAGCCGCATTATTAATAGCTTTAATGCCTATTTCTATTGCCTGTGGCCAAACCATATTATCTGAACCAAACATAATGCGTTTGCCAAAGCCTGCATTTACCAGGCGTTCTAAATAAAAATAGAATTCTTTCTGAGGAATCATATAGCAGATAGCAGCAACATCAACATATAGCTGAGGGTGTGTATACATGGTAGCCAGCATTTCATCCAACATGGGCCACCCTGCATGCATAGCATATATACGAAGTTTGGGGTGTCTGATTAATGCTTCATCCAGTCCAAACGGGCTGTGAAGTTTTGCCCGATAGTTTTCATAATTAAGGTAAGGTGCCCCGGGAGGGCCGGGGCCAAGATGAATGCCCACTGGTATATCCAGTTTTTCTGCCATAGCCAGATAAGGTTCAAAAGCACTGTCACTCGGACTATAACCTTCGTATTGAATAGCTACTTCACCAAACACTTTAAACTCACCGGTTTTAAAGATCTTTTCCAGGGAATCAGGGGTAAGTCCCTGATTTTTCGCTAATCCAAACCCCCAGTCTAAGGCATTAATAATACGATCAGGGCTTGATTTTTCCCAGTTTCTAACTGTTTCCATGTCGCCGCTTGTAACAGCATATACATTATACTTATCCAACGCAAGGAGTGTCAACATTTTTAAAGAATCATTATTCGTTGGTGCTATTAGTTGTCTGTCGGCCCATGCACCGGATTTAAGCACATTCTGATAGGTTTCAGAATATGGCTGAGCAGGATCATGAGGTCCGATATCGCGAAAAGGGGCACAAATAATCGCAGGAGTAGAACCTTTCTTAACGGGCATTGCATGTAAGTGCATATCAATCACTGGCAATGGCCGCTTTTGGGCAGTAGTTGAATGTGTCAGGAAAAGGCTGGTTAAGCAAACACAGGCCGACTTTAACATAGCAAAATGGTATTGGCGATTATTGCTTAGAGTATTAAAAGAACTTTTTCCATAAATCGTCCTTTTGTGATGATTTCATCTACCGGTAGTAAAAAATCATCATTTTTAATGATTGGTTGCCCCTTCTCTTTTCACGACATTTATCTCATAAATTCAACAACATGAAAAATACCTGTTGACGCAATTAAGTTTTCCTGTAATAACAATGCGCTGACACATATCATTCAATCGGGCGATCACTATTTTTAGGATGTTGCAGAAAATGATGTGGAGCCCAATAATTATAACACCTATATCACAAGATATTAGCTTGTGCTAAAAGCACATGCTCAGGTATTGATAACAGATAGCCGAAAAGAATACCAGGAAAATCTGTTGGAGCATTATGAAAGAGAAACTTTGACTTTAAGGCGCTTAAAAAATGGTGGAATAATTTTAAACAAAAAAGTATGATAACTTTTACTAAAATCGTTACGACATCCATTTTAAATATGTTGTCTATATTTTCCTATTCACAGCAAAGATCTTACGACATTGTTTCCTATACAGCACCAAATAGCTGGACTGAAACTCTGGGCAATGGTAACGTTTCCTATTCCCGTATTGAAAATGGGAACTGGGCACAAATAACAATTTACAAAAGCACCGCAAGCACCGGTAATATTGACGCTGATTTTGATAAAGACTGGAATGAACTTGTAGTGGTAAACAAAAATATTTCTTCTCCTCAAAAAACAAAACCACAACCAAAAGATGACTGGGCGGCAATGAGCGGAAGCGGAACCTGGCAATATAACGGGGTTAATGTGACTTCCCAGCTAACAGTTTACTCCAATAGCAAGGTCTGTATATCAATACTGTGCAACTTTACCACAAATCTTTATTTAAAAGATTATCAAACAGTACTTGCGTCCGTATTTATAAATCCAGGAAATGCGCAACTGAATTTGGATACAATACCTCCCCAAAATGGTGGCTCATTTGCGGTTACCAATAAAAATTCCGTTGTGGGTATATGGATCGTTAACCAGGCTGAAACAAGAGGGTTTTCGAACGGGCATCTTATGTACTCTGGTGGTTATATGCGGAAGGAGTATCAGATAAAAGAAGATGGAACATATATTTTTCGTGAAAAAAACTGGCTGGCTAATAATGAGATCATCTATTTCGTTTACGAGTCAGGAACATGGACAATGGATGGAAACAAGTTAACCATTACCCCTAAAAAAGGTAAAGCCGGGTGGTGGCATAAAGACAAAATAACTAACGACGTAAATAAATGGGGCAATTATCAAAAAACGGCAGCTTACAAAATCCAATCGGCTGATTATATCTTTGAAATAAAAGCAGAATCCAATTATAACAGCTCTATTATTCTTAATTGCAGCAAGGCTACTGAAAGAGATGGTGGCCAGCTTAATAATTCGCCGTATAGGTTTATTTATGTTCAGCGAAAAGAATCCCTTATTGATAATCCGCCAGGCTTCAAGTTCTGATGATTCCAGTGAAAATACATAAGTCTGAAATATTTTATCATAACATTCTTTATCTGTTTTAAATGAGCATTTTTCCGCAAAAAAACAAATCTTTTACATTATAACTTATTCAGTCCCTGCAAAATGTCAAAAGATGCAAAATGAAAGAGGTGTATTGAATTGAACAGTTTTGATTAAAATGGTTTTATATCGGCATGATTAAGATTAGAGATTCTCAATAACATTTCTATAACCCCTTCCAATAGGAATAGATACTCCATTCACCTCAACCGATTCCGCTGTATAGGATTCCAGCTTATTAATTGAAATGATAAATGATCGATGAATGCGTTTAAAAATAATGCCAGGCAAAAGGTCTTCTATTTCATGCGTACTCATTCGAGATATAAATTCATTTTTTTTTGTGACCACTTTTATATACTCTCGTTGACTTTCTACATACAAAATTTCAGAAAATAAAATTTTCACTTTCCTCTTTTGTACTGTAAGAAACAAGTAATCTTTTGCGTCACTCATTTCAGATATAGCCTGAATACTGCTATTAGTAGGTTTTACTTTATTTATAGCAATTAAGAAGCGCTCAAACTCAATAGGCTTCAGGAGATAATCAGTTACATCCAGGTCAAATCCCTCTACGGCATATTGGTGATAAGCAGTAGTAATGATAACTGCAGGTTTTTGGGCGAGTGTCTTTAAAAAGGTCATCCCTTTTAGTTTTGGCAGATGAATGTCTAAAAACATTAATTGCACTTCATTTGTGCGTAACCATTCTGTTGCAAGTATGGCATCCTTAAAGGTGCCCTCTAATTGCAAAAAAGGGACTTGTGCAACATAGTCCAATAATACTTTAACGGCAAGCGGTTCATCCTCTATTATAATGCATTTTATTTTAGACATTGCTTGTTAAATTTATTCTTAATGTTGACGTAAAAACAGCGTTCTCTTGCCCCACAGACAAATCATAATCTTTATAGAGTAGTGCTAACTGCCTACGCAGATTAGAAAGTCCGATATTTTCTTTCACCTGTTGTGCGGTAGTGGTTTCTTCTGTTGAATTTTTTACAGTAAACAACAATTGTTTCTGCTTTATAGTAAGATTAATATCAACAAAAGGCTTATTTCTTGTTTCTGAAACGCCATGCTTAAAGGCATTTTCTACTAATGGAATAAGTAGCAAAGGCGGTAAAGATTGTTTTGAATTTTCAATATTGACATTCAGTGTAACAAGCAAAGAATCATCATAACGAAGTTTTTCAAGGGCAATATAATCAGTTACTATTTTCAATTCATCATCTACTGCTATAAAATCATCACCGGTTTCGTACAGCATAAAACGCAAAATTTTAGATAATCGCAAAATTGATTCAGGAGCCAGGTCGTTTTTATCTCTTGCTAATGAATAAATATTGTTTAGCGTATTAAACAGGAAATGCGGATTTGTTTGGGCTTTCAAATAGTTAAGTTCTGCTTCCTTTTTTTCTATTCTTAATTGACTGTTTTTCTCTCTAAGCCTAATGTTGTTGTATACATTTCGCACTATTGAAAAAAAAATGACACATATAAAGCTAAATTGAGAATGAGTAGCCACACCTTTCAAAAATGGAAGTTCGGGTGTATAATCTACATAAATACCTACTTGTATCCATAGCTGACGCCAACCATACAATCCGAATGTATAAAACAGGATAGCCATAAACAGGAAGAAAAATGCACGTTGATTATTTTTGCATGGCCACCGAAATAAACGTAAAATTTTCTCAAATAAAATGTAGTTAAGTACTGTAAGATAGCTCACCAGAAAAACACTATTGATAATTCTGCGAATAAAGGTTTCCCGGTATCCAAAAAATTCACCGAAAGAATACAACAACAAAAAACCTAACCCCATGTATAGGTAAAAATTAATTAGCCTGGTATTTATTTCCTTTTTCATTTCTGGATTTGCACTGTAAAAATACCCAAAACTCGCCTATTTGTTTATAATGACTATGAAAGTAACATTATCGTCAACAAACTACTTGATTGTATAAAGCAAGCTCCTCAGAAACAGGAACATTCTCCTTAGTTTATCACCTCATTGATCAAATTTAGCCTTCTGTTTACGAGAAGCAGCTTTTCATTGACACAATCCTTTTTGGGATAACTATTTATTCAAATTTGCATTTGAATTACCATTCTCTCATGCAATTTTTTCAAATCAATATAAGCAAACATCAAGCTATTAACTGCAGTTTGTATGAGGCAGTGATCTCTGATAAAATAATGATTATCGTATCCGCCGCTGGGGTATTGCAATCATTTTACAAGAAAATTGCTGAGTTCTTTCAGAATAATAGCATTTCAACAATCACATTTGACTACGCAGGTATTGGCAAATCTTTGCATGGAAATATCAAAAATGAAAATAGCAGCCTGGTAAATTGGGGAAACAGGGATTTAGAAGCTGTAATTAAATATACGATTGAAACTTTCCCTAATCATAAAATCATTCTTTTGGGCCATAGTATTGGCGGCCAATTAATCGGTTTGACCCCGTCATCTTACATGGCAGATAAAATAATTCTTGTTGCGGCACAATCTGGCTATTGGAGATTCTGGAAAGGAGTTGATAAAATAAAGATGTGGGTAAACTGGTATTTGCTGGTTCCGGCACTAACAAAAGTATTCGGGTATCTGCCTTCTAAAAAAATGAGCAGGATGGAGAATTTACCCAAAAATGTTGCTGAAGAATGGGCTAAGTGGTGCAGGAGCAGTGATTATTTATTTGCCAGCTGTTCATACAACAATTTACATTTTGACGGAATAAAATGTAAACTCACTTCTATAAGTATTGACGATGACTTTTTTGCTCCAAAAAAATCTGTTGAATGGCTAACTGCAAAATTCCCAAATGCAAGTATAAAAAGCTTGCACTTCTTTCCTGAAAATTTTAAGGCTTTAAAAATTGGTCACTTTTCATTGTTTACAGAAAAATTCAAGGATAGTCTTTGGAATATTTTATATGAAGAAGCTAATAATTAAGAGAAATGAATCAATACAAATATTTTGGTGAAATAGTTGAAAGCTATTCAATTCTTGGTTTAAATAATCAGAAAATACGGGCTACTGCCGGGATTTTGATAATATTTCCCTTTTGACATTTCGTTACTTTCTAAACAATTTTAAAGTAACCACTTACAAACTTTTTCAAAAAAGAAATATGAACACAACTAAAAATACGGCAAGAGCTGCTGGGTCAATTTACCTGATTGTAATAATTACAGGAATGTTCAGCCTGGCTTATATTCCTCAAAAACTTATTGACTGGAATAATAGCAGGATAACATTCAATAATATCACTACTTCACATTCATTATTCAGATTTGGCATTTACAGCAGCGTACTTTGCTATGTGGCTTTTACTTTTTTGCCACTTTTCTTGTATAAGCTTTTGAGAACGGTTAACGAGTCTCACGCAAGGGCAATGGTGATATTAGCTTTATTAAGTGTTCCTTTATCGTTTAACAATTTGCAACATAAGTATGCAGCAGTAACGATTACTGTAAAAGAATCCTTACTACAAAATATTTCCCTAGAAGACTTACAAAGTAAACTAATGCTTTCACTCCATCAGTATAATGATGGGCTTTTACTTGCAACTGTATTTTGGGGTCTTTGGCTTTTCCCGCTTGGGTTGCTGGTTTACAGGTCAGGATTTATACCAAAGTTTTTAGGCGTTTTATTGATGTTGGGTTGCGTTGGTCATTTAATAAATTATACGGGCAATACTTTATTTGAAAATTACTCTCAAATCGGTATAGGAAAATATATGGGCATGCTGCCAGCAGTTGCAGAAATCGGAACATGTTTCTGGCTGCTATTTTTTGGAGTACAAATAAATCGAAATGGAAAATAAAAAATGTCAATTCGAAGATTTCAAAATCAATGTCAAGCTGATGCTATCGGCACTTTGGGCTTCCGTAATGTTTCTTTACATCTATGGTGACTATTTTGAATTATACGTTCCTGAAAAAGTTACAGGTCTCCTGAATGGACAAAACATATTGAATACTCCCTACAAATTGCTTTTTGCAACAGTTGTTTTGACACTTCCTTCACTGATGATTTTTCTTTCGTTGACATTGAAGTCAAAATGGAATAGAGTTTTAAATATATCAATTGGCATATTCCTAACTCTGTTCACTTTGCTTGTAGGGGTTTCATCTTTTACTGAATGGAGGATATTTTATGTGATGCTGTCTTTTCTGGAAAGCGTCATTACATCAATTATAGTATGGAAGGCTTGGCACTGGCCGAAGAGTAATTATTCAGATTGATAAAGAATACAACTAAATACACTGAAGCAACTAATGAATTCAAAACAATTATTCTTTTATATAACATATCTAAAACTTTAAAAAATGAAACTGCTTAAGGCATCTCTTTTTATTGGATTAATCATTTTACTCGCAGCCTCCTGCAAAAAACCAGATTCCGGCACTGATAATACTTACCCTAAACAAGTTAATATCACCTACAGAGTTAGCAGCACAACAACTAATAACCTGGTATCAATAACGTATGATAACGAAACCGGAGGGCAGACTACTGCTAATAACCCTGCATTACCATTCACAAAAACCATCATAAAAACCGTGAACAAATACAATATTATCACCCTTGGCTATTTTGTTAATCCTGCTCAAACCGTAAAACTGGAAATATTAGTTAATAACCAGGTTGTAAAGTCCCAGGTATATACATCTCCGAACTCATCCATGTCATATACTTTTCAATAACAAATAAAATTTGGTGTAACATTCAAAAGAAAGGCCCATAGTATGGAAAAATCTTTCATCATTTATCTATCCTTCATAGTCTTTTCAGTATTCTCCTTTTCCTGTAGTAGAGAAAGGTATATTGATACACCTGGAAACTTAGTACCAAAAACAGTTGATCAGGATTCTACGCTATCTTCTATTTCAATTAACGGTGCATTGCTGCATTCCGAAGCTTTTGGCCCAGAGGACAGCACATTAATTATATGTATTCATGGTGGGCCTGGCGGCGACTACCGTTACATGCTTAATTGTAAAACCCTCGCAACAAAAGGTTATAGAGTTGTGCTTTACGACCAAAGGGGAGCCGGACTCTCTCAGAGGTTTCCAAAAAATTGGTACCTCTCGCAAGGAAATGATGCAATGAATAAAATATTTTATGATGAATTAAAAGGCATTATTGCGCACTACAAAACATCTGCCACACAAAAAATTATATTGTTAGGACAGTCCTGGGGAGCCATGTTAGCAACAGCTTACACAGGCAAATATCCTAATGAAATAGACGGACTTATTGTAGCCGAGCCTGGCGGCTTAAAATGGGATGATGTAATTGATTATATTTCCGAATCAAGGTCGTTCAAATTGTGGGGAGAAACCTTAAATGATGCCACTTATATAGACCAGTTTATGACTGGCAAAGAAGACCAGCACGAAATTTTAGATTATAAAGCTGGCCTGATTGGTTCTGTAAATGCAATAGTTGGCGACGTTGGTGCTGATTTAGGCAATAATGCACCATCATATGTTGCGTCGAGAAGTGGTGCCGTTGTTAATGCTGCATCATACGAATTGGGACAAGATATCAAGCCCGATTTTTCGGCTGGTATCAACAATTTTTCTACCAAAACACTTTTTATATATAGCTCTAACAATAAAGCTTATCCTGATAGTTGGGCAGAAAAAATTTCATCCGCTTATCCCAACAAAGAAATTTTTAAAGCACAGGGAGTAGGTCATTCAGGAATGTTAGACCAGGTAGATTTCTGGACAACGACTATGGAGCCTAAAATTATTTCCTATATACAATCACTATAACAACACAAATGAAGAAGATTACTATTAAATCAATTATTATAATTGTTGCTTTTTCATTTTTTAAAAATGAAGTATATGCACAGGTTATAAACTGGGAAAATATTTCAAAACAAAATATGCATCTGTTACACATTGATGTGGGAGCAGAATATGGTGCAATAGCTGGAGTGGGTTATCATCACTTAATACCTGTCAAAAGATTTCCTTTATGGATTGGGGGCGAATTCTCTGTGCCATTTGGAAACCAGTTAGCAGATGATTTTAAGATGAGGTTAGGTACACAAATTAGGATTGTTGCATTAAATCATTTTCAATTTTCAGCAAGAGTTCAAGGTATAGCAAGGCGATATCACAATCAATCGGTTAGACTTTTCAATTTTGGAAGTGATTTAGCCGGAACAATTGGCTATTATCGAAAAAAATGGTTTATGAGTGTTGAGTCGGGTTTTGATAAAGCCATTGTTACAAACTTTAAGCATAGCGAATGGTACAAAAAAAATATTTATGACAATGCCCAGGACGGCTGGTATGAGCCTGCAATCGGAGGTAATTTCTATTATGGATTGCAAGGCGGCTTTTCCATGAAAAAAGTTGATATTACTCTCAAAGCCGGAAAAGTTCTACAGCAGGATCTTAAATCACAACCATTGCTTCCTTTTTATGGTCAAGTTGGAGCAAATTTTAGATTTTGAAACGAGAAGATCAAGCCTTATAATATTATTTAAAAAGTGAAAGTTTTGAGGCAAAAAAATAGTCATAAATATTACATATGCGAACTATTAGTGTCATATTTTTTGTATTTCTAAATCTAAATACAAACGCCCAATCCCTGATTAAGCCGGGAGATAATTCTTTCGACAAAAATTTTATAAAGAGTACTCATTATGAAATGGCATACTTTGCTGTTTCAGGGCGACAAACCGTAGAAATAAGCTCTTTTGATGTTGAGGTTAAGGTTAACGGGAAAACTATATCCGTATATACCAGGATAAATTCTCCTGCAGGAAATTCAATTTGGAGTGATACCAGCATTGCCGATATACTTACATTAAAACCGATTTACCGCTCTTCTAATAACTCCGATAAACAATATCATATTAAGTATGGTACTGCAATAGAAGGTGATTATCACGATAAACGATCTAATAAAAGCAGCCAGATTAGGGACAAAAACAAAGGTGACTTTTTCGACAGCTTTATTTATCCTTACCTGCTCGGTGCTCTTCCTCTTACTTCCGGTTATAAAGTAATTTTACCCGTATATGAATTCAAACCCGAAGCTAAGAGTATGATTTCAAACACACGTATTACTGAAGTAAAAAGCAGTATGTACAGAAGTGAGATAACAGGTGAACATGCTGTATGGCAGGTAAGCGTATTTGAAGAAGGAACCAGTGTTAAATATGAGTATTATATCGATAAAGAAAGCAGAAAACTCTGGAAAGTGGAAATACTTGCATCTAACGGCAAACAATATCTACTGGTTGACAAAGAACTTGATTACAACCCTTTCACTGCGATATTTGATAAAGATCAAACCTATAAAATGGTTAGCGCAGGTTCCGGTACAATTAGTGGTCAAATCTATGCCAGGGATAATCAGAATTCACTTAAGGGAATAGCTATTCTCAATATTAATAAAAAGCAATATGCACAACAGGGAACAACTGTAATTCTTATCCCTTATACAGACTATTTTAAAGAATGGGTGTCATTGAATGAAAAACTCAGGAAAAAGGGACGTGCAGTGCCGATTTCAAAAGAAGCTGCCGAATGCATAAAAATAACTTCGGTATATGATAATGACGGAAACTTTGAATTCACAAATCTTATGCCCGGAGAGTATTACTTGTTTACAGAGTTTGGATATACCCACACAGCTTCACGAACAGAAGTAGTAGGCTATACTGATATTTACATTAATGGTTTTTTCCAGGGAAGCACTGCAAATACCGAGGTTTATAAATATAATACAAATGTCAAAGCGGCAGTTAAGAAGATTGTTACAATTAAAAAGGAGGGAGACAAAGTAACAGTAAAATTGAAGAAGACACTTTAATCAAAATATTCAAATTCCAGGTTCAGGTTTTTGAAATATAAAGAAGAAGAACATGGAGGAACATTCTGCCTGGTTAAGAAAGATAATGAAGTATTAAAGGCACAACAGGCTAACAGAAACATGTACAGGTATAAAATAAAATTGCCGATCAATGAATAAGCAAAACATATTTAATAGCACTTTCTTATTAAGATTAGGTGTATCCGTTATCTTTCTTTCGCACAGCCTGCACGGGATTTTCACAGGCAACGATGTAAATGATTTTGGCAATTTTTTTCTAAATAAAATCGGATTTTATCCATTTGGGGGGTTCATAGCATGGGGTGTCGTTATTAGCCAGATAATAACTTCGCTATTATTAATTGCAAATAAAGGCGTGAAGATTTCCTGTATCATAAACATCATTATCTTGATTTTTGGTATAAAAACAGTTCATTTTTCGGAAGGCTGGTATGTCGTAGGGGCTGGTAGAAATGGTATGGAGTTTAGCTTCATTCTAATTGTTGTGCTCATTACACTAATTATATCTGACAGAAGATACGAAAAGCAAATAACACGTTGATAATAATACAAGATATTATAGTCTAATTTTATAATTATTTTTACAACCTAAATAGCTAATCAGAGCTTAATAGCCAGTTACAATTTTATTCGTTTGGAAACTGAAGAACCAATCAGAAAGGCAGAACTTTACATAAAAGTTCTGCCTTCTGTTATAGATAGGTTGAAGAAATTTAAAACTAAAAACATTACAAAAAACAGAAGTTTCCCAAAAGTTCACCATTTTTTGGACAGGCTTATAAAACGTATGGATAATACAGACGATCTGCTTTAAGCATTGATTTTGTTGCATCTAGTACAAAATCATTCAGAACTTCGGCACACTTTCTGAAATCATACCTTCCAAAAAACTACTGTAAACCATCGTTTTATCATCCCCTTTACTGATTTTAAGCAGCTCAAAATCATCTTTTTTAATGATTTATTGTCTCGGCCCTCCATTCTATTTTTATCACATAAAATTTACATTATGAAAGCGATATTTCTCTTACCTATTAGCTTTTGTTCTTGGATTTTTTAAAGGCACAAGTAAAACCGGCAGCCGCCCTCGTGCTAAAACAAATACAGATTGTAAAAGCAGATACCAATATCGGCTATATCCAGGAGGTGCTTTCGGTGCAGGGCAAAAACAAAGCAAATGAAATTTACCAGGCATTAAAGCAAAAAGGGGCCGATAGTGATGATATAGGAAATGCCGCTACAAGTCCGGTGCTCAATTTTTGATTGCCCTAAAAAAACAACTGACTATTCACTTAAAATTATACATACCGTGAAAAGCAAAATGATCCTGATCTCTTTTTTGCTGCCTGCAGCTACTGGTTTTGCGCAATACAAAAAAATAACCGACCCGCTGACACCCTGTAATGGTACCGCCGATGCTGTTGCCGGAATTTATACCGACCATACCAACCCCAAATATGGACCAATCAGTTTAAAAGGCACAGCAGCCGAAAAAGCTGCAATGATGAAAAATCTGGTCGCCATTGAAAAATTCGAAGAAGCAAGTCGCAGAGATTTTAAACTTACCGGGTGTGCCGCCCGTGTAAGTTTTCAAAGATGGGGTAACAGTGACTACGGAAAAAATGTTTATGCCAGGTATGGATACCAACTTGGCGTTTACCAATACGCTTGCCATGTTACCGAACATGTGACCAAAATAATAGGCGAATACAGGACAGTATTCCGGGTAGATATAAACCCGATCTTAATTAATGCGGGCTCCCAACTTCGCCCTGGTACTGGAAATATCTTTTTTAAGAAAACAGCCACATCACTTATGTGGACTTATGATTTTCCGGCAGATGCAATGCTTGGCCCCGGCTATGAAAAAAACCGTGTAAGTAACCCCAGCAAGGTTTCAAAGTATATTTCTGAAAGCGGCTTACTGGCTGGTCGTTCTACTGCGTACAAAAGCTATCATGAAGATTTTATAAAATTGAATAACGGTAGTGGCTATACAGAAAATTATATGCATGGAAGCCAATATGACAAGTTTACAGAGGAAAGATATAGATGGATAGACAGGCATTACCTCATTACAAAGCCAGGTATTCCATTATTGATACCCGTTTCCCGTAAACAGTATTTGCAGGATATGCTTGAGTATTTTGAAATTGAAAAAGCAAATTTCTATTCTACCGTAGAAGACTTGCTCAAAAAATCTGCTACGGATAATAGCGATTTCGGTATTCAGAAAAAACAAACCTGGCAAGCCCACAAAGCTGCTTACAGCCAGCTATATGAGGCAAAAAAGGCCAAAGTAAAAGAGTTGTTGGGAAACAAAAATGAAGAATGGTTAAAATTGCCAGCTGTGGTAGCGGGCAATACCGCTACAGATGATGCAACAGAACGCCTTTCACAAACTGGTGTTTTTTACGAGATGGAAAATTGGGATAAAAACATTTTTGCCCTCTATGTATTAAACCCGGCCTATTTTAATAATGCACCCGGTTCATCTGTAAAACCTTCTTTAATGGAGGTACAGTTTCGCTATGAATTGAGTAAAGAAAGTGGGTTTTCAGAAAGGTTATTCAGCAACTTCCTGAAAAATTTTGATATGAACGCATTGCGAAAAATGCTGGAGTAGAAAAAATTTACATCAATTGACAAACATATGAAAGTGTCGGATCCTCCGAAACTTGCCCATGAGTAGTCCTACCGGCTTCGCAGAAGCGGGCGCCAGTATAATCATAAGCGGTTGTACCGGGTATATAAGATCTTAAAGCTGAATATCCGAAGGAGAATAAAACGGCGGCTTCCGCAGTGTGTTAAACAGCCGCTGCTGATACCTGAAACGATCAATGATTGCTGGAGCATGGGCTTCATGAGCGATACCCTGGGAGATGGCAGCGAAAGGTACTGTTGGTAGAATTGAAAACCCACGAGAAAGAGCAAAATACAATACACGGCATATTAACCTCCTGGCTAAAGCTCTTTAAATGCTAGATTTTGGGCAAGAGGGGCGAAATCAAGTTCAATCAGCAGTTATACTACTATCAGCTAATATCGGGCTTGACCGAATTCTATTTAGCTTTTAGTTGTTAACTTCAACATCAGTAATTCTAATCGACTTCAGTTGCCGGGCAGACAATTATAAAATACCATCCCGGCGGCAAGCCCTTAACGTTAGTGGTCAAATTAAAGCAAACCTTTACAAAAAATGAAACAATCAGAAAATCATAATTTATTCAAGTTGACTTTTCTCGTTCTTGCAATCAGTATGATTTCCTGTAATCAAAACAAGCAATCTCAACAAGAAGCAACTGTACGAACAGCAAGCCAAACGACTTTTACTGTAAGCAAAGAAATACCTATATGGACAAGCTCTATTCCTGACTCAGGACTGATAACAGGCGCGGAAACATATAATGATGGAATGGTTAGAAATGTTTCTAATCCAACAATAAAAATCTTTTCACCATCAAAAGAAAATAGTGGTGTTGCTGTTCTTGTTTTCCCAGGTGGTGGGTATATGAAACTTGCCGTTGAATTGGAAGGTTCTGAGATTTGTGAGTGGTTGGCTTCTATCGGAGTAACAGGAATTCTTTTAAAATACAGAGTTCCGGCTTCGGGTCCTCATTATGACATGGATTGCCACTGTGAAAGAGACCCAATCAAACCTTTAGCTTTACAAGACGCACAAAGAGCTTTAGGCTTTGTACGCTCACAAGCTAAAGAATTGAATATTGACCCAAATAAAATTGGGGTAATGGGATTTTCTGCAGGTGGACATTTAGTTGCCGATGTTAGCACCAATTATAGAAAGAGAATGTATAAAGCAATTGATGATATTGACGAAGTTAGTTGCCGACCAGATTTTGGAATAGTAATGTTTCCTGGACACATGACTTTTCATACAAGAAAACCTTACGAACTTAACAATACGCTTCCAGTTGACAGTGTAACTCCGCCAATGTTTATATTACAAGCAGGTAATGACCCTGTTGACACTATTCAACATTCTTTAGTGTATTATATTGCATTGAAAAAAGCTGGTGTTAAAGCCGAATATCATATTTATGCAGAAGGTGGACATGCTTTTGGGTTAAATAAATCAGCACAAAAAATTCCGAATTGGGAAAAGTTACCAATTGCAGATTGGGAGAAGTTAGTTGAACGGTGGTTACAGACAATTGATATGACGTCCAAGCTATCTAATTAATCATGTAATAGACAGTTTTTGATTTGACAAACGAGGATTAAAAATAGAAAATATAAGCTGCTGTATACAAGTCATCTATATTCAAAAATGATTATTCACTCACCGAATCACTCACTTTTTTATACATCGAACAAAAAAATAAGGTCTATAAATTATGCATTTATAGACCTTTACATTTTTTAGCTTTATTTTACCGGAGATTATTTTCTTTTCTAATAACCTGAATATCAGTAAGTTGTAAGCCTTGCGGAGAGAGAGGGATTCGAACCCCCGGACCTTTGACAGTCAACGGTTTTCAAGACCGCCGCAATCGACCACTCTGCCATCTCTCCGGCGCAAAAATAGGTCGGCGGAGTAAAACAAAAAAATAGATTTTACTCTTTTTCAGGAATTTATTTACATGTATTTCAGGAAGATAGGCCTTGTGTAAAGAATCTTACCGGCCTGCCCGGCCATGCGCTGTATTCGGCACTACTTTTCCGCTCATTACTACCTTTTTCTGAGCGATTTCATCTTCCCGTTGATTGATCAGCTGCAGCAGTACCCCTGTTGCTGTTTCTGCCTGCTCATAAGGAAATTGCTCCACGGAAGCCAGGGGTGGATCGTCCAGATAGCTGGTCACCGGCAGGTTGGCATAGCTTACAAAGAAAATGTCCTTGTTGATCTTTAATCCCAGTTCACGGGAGAACTTGATCGCATCGAGGGTGATATAATCATTAAAAGCAATAATGGCAGTTGGCCTTTCTTTAAGCGAAAGCAATTTCTGTATCGCTGCCAGTGTCTCTTCTTTTTCAAGATTGGTTTGTACGATATAACCGGGTATTTCAGGGAGCTTGTTTTTTTTCAGGGCCTCCAGGTAGCCGTTCAGCCGCTCCTGCGATGCCAGCATTGTTTCAGGCCCCTTGATAAAACCGATCCGCGTATGTCCCTGCTTCACGAGCCAGTCAACCAGCTTCACCGAACTGTCCTTCAGATCACAGGATACTGTATACGCTTCAGGAAGATCAGGAACGCGGTCGAAGAAAACGACGGGTATTCCATACTTCTTCAACGCCTCAAAATGTTCGTAGGTCTGTGTGCTTTTTGATAGAGAAACCAACAGCCCATCTACGCGATGCTTGCGCATAGTGTCTACCAGTTTCTTCTCCCTTTCTGCATCGTCCCTCGACTGGCCGATCAATACGGTATACTGATTTTGAATGGCCATATCCTCTATACCATTGATAGCGGTAGAAAAAAACTCTTCGCGGAGATTGGGCAGTATCACCCCTATCGTCATCGTTTTGCCCTGCTTGAAGGAGATAGCCGCCTGGTTGGGTTCGTAGTTCAGTTCTTCAGCCAGTTTCTGCACCTGCATCTTGGTACGCAGACCTATACTGGGATGGTTATGCAAAGCCCTTGATACGGTGGATACAGAAACGTTCAACCGTTTTGCAATTTCTTTGATCGTAGCAGGCTTCTGACTCATGAGCGAAAAAAAGAAAGATAGAATAAAAAACGCTAATTGTGTGAATGAGGGGTCGCTAAAATCCTGAATACATGAATGACACCAATAGGCCAGTGCTTATTTCGTAATATTACGAAAGGCCTGCACTGAGTTGATGGTGTCTTCCCTTTAGCATATATGTTTTGCTCTGCTCGATTGCATCCATTAGCTGCGCCAGTATATCTTCCGAGCGGGCCTCATAATCAATGACCAGCGGGGCTTTGAAACGAACACTCAGCAATACGCCTTTCTTCTTGAACTTCAGTCCTTTTTTGTTGAAGGCACGCCAGAAACCATTAATCACTACAGGTATCACCACAGGTTTGTTTTGTTTGATGATCAGGGCTGTACCCTTCCGGCCCGGCGCAAATGGCTTGGTGGTGCCCTGCGGAAAAGTGATCACCCAGTTCTTGTCAAGCGCCCGCGTGATCTTACGGGTATCTGAAGGATCAAGCCCCTTGCGGATTTCCTTTGCTTCGGTATTCCATGTCCGCTTCACAGTGAGCGCTCCTGCCAGGGTAAACAGCTTGCTGAGCCAACTGCCATTCATGGTTTGCTCGGCTGCCACATAGTTTACGCGGGTGAAAGGGTTCAGCAGATAATACGGTATGCCCAGCCGGTTGATCTTTCCCCATTTCACTGCACAAAAAATATGCAGGAAAGTGATCACATCAGCAAAATAGGTTTGGTGATTGCTTACAAACAAGACGTTCTCCTTTGGTAGATCTTTCAAATGCTCTCCACCTGTTATCTTCAGTTTGTTCACGATCATCAGACCAGGATAAGAAGCCAACCCTACTATCGCATACACTAATTTTCTTACCAGCTTAAAACTCTTCAGCCTTTCTCTTAAACTCATGTGCGTTTTTCATTGATCTTCAAAATTAAGACAATGTGGGGGATATGGTCTCTATAAAAGAAAAAAGGCCGTCCTGGAAAGGACAGCCTTATGAAACTTATACGATGATTATTATTCAGCCTTTGCGTCATCTGCTGCTGCTGCTTCGCCACCTTCCATTTTCTTTTTCAGGTCGGCCAGCACGCCAAGATCACCCAGAGTAGCTTTTTCTACTTTGCCCTGAATGTTCTTCACAGCTTTCTTGGTTTTTTCCGCTTCAGCTTTTGCTTCTTTCTTAGCAGCTTCTTTTTCTTCTATCTGGCCTTGTTCCCAGATACGGCTGTGAGAAAGTACAATACGCTTTTCGTTGCGGTCAAACTCGATCACTACAAACTGTGCAGTTTCATCAGCACCGATGCTCTTACCATCTTCTTTTGTGAGGTGACGGTTAGGAGCAAAGCCTTCCAGGCCGTAAGGCAACTGAACAACAGCACCTTTATCATCCCTGCGGATCACTGTGCCTTCATGAACAGATCCGATAGCGAATGTATCCTGAAGGGTATTCCAGGGATCTTCTTCCAGTTGTTTGTGTCCGAGTTGGAGTTTGCGGTTTTCTTTATCGATACCCATGATCACTACGTCGATGTTAGCACCAACTTTAGTGTACTCACTTGGGTGGTTAAAGCGTTTCAGCCAGCTCAGGTCGCTGATATGGATCATACCACCGATACCAGGAGCCAGTTCTACAAACACACCGTAATTGGTAATGTTTTTCACCAGGCCTGTATGGCGGCTTCCTTCTGCAAACTTGGTTTCGATATCGTTCCAGGGATCAGGAGAAAGTTGTTTGATAGACAAGCTCATCTTGCGGCTTGCTTTATCAAGCGTAACGATCTTCGCTTCATGCTCGTCGCCGAGTTTGAAGAATTCTTTAGCATTGATCGGCGTGTTAGCCCATGTGATCTCACTTACGTGAACCAGGCCTTCAACACCAGGCTGGATTTCCAGGAACGCACCGTAATCTTCAATATTCACCACTTTACCTTTCACGATATTGCCTTCAGCAATATTTTCTGCCAACACATCCCATGGATGTGGAGTCAGTTGTTTCAGACCAAGGCTGATACGTTTCTTCTCGTCGTCGAAGTCCAGTACCACCACATTGATCTTCTGGTCCATCTTCAGCACCTCGCTTGGGTGAGAGATACGGCCCCATGAAATATCTGTGATATAGAGCAGACCATCCAGACCACCGAGGTCCATGAACGCACCGAAATCGGTGATGTTCTTCACAGTACCTTCCAGTACCTGGCCTTTCTCGAGTTTGCTCATGATCTCTGCACGTTGTGCTTCGATATCGCTTTCGATAAGGGCCTTGTGAGATACTACAGCATTCTTAATGGTTTCGTTGATCTTCACCACTTTGAATTCCATAGTTTTTCCTACAAACTGGTCATAGTCTGTAACAGGTTTAACGTCGATCTGTGAACCTGGTAAGAATGTTTCCATTCCAAACACGTCCACGATCAGGCCGCCTTTTGTTTTAGAAGTAACAGTACCGGTGATAACCTCTCCTGTTTTGTGTACTTCCACAATGCGCTCCCATGCACGGGTAATGCGTGCTTGTTTGCGGCTCAGGTTCAGGTGACCATCACGGTCTTCTTTCTCTACGATCATCACTTCCACTTCATCACCAACTTTCAGGTTCTGCAGGTCGCGGAATTCGTTGAGGGAGATAAGGCCATCACTTTTGAAACCGATGTTCAATACAACATCTGTTTTGGTAAGACCTACAACAGTGCCCTGGATCAGTTCACCGTCATTCAGCTGCACGAAAGTGTTATCATACACTTTGTCGTACTTTTCTTTTTCTTCTTTGGTGTAAGAAGTAACGTTACGTTTGTCTACGCTCCAGTCGAAATCGTCATGAGCAGTAGCTACAGGTGCAGTTGGTGTCGCTGTAGCCGTCTCTGCAACAGCAGAGCCAGACTCCTGTGCATCAGCGTTTAAGTGTTTTTGAATTAAATTTTCAAACATGATATTATCCCGAAGGTTTTAAATCGGGGCAGCAAAGATACGGAAAAATATGGGTTCCGGAACGGTTTTTTCAAGGATCAACCCTTCGTCAACTATCTGGCTTACAATTATTTACAATGTCCGTTTGGCGTGTCTATTCCAGGATCATCTTATTTAGGCTATATTCACCGGAAAAACCAATTTGCTGTACCCCTGCCTGAAGATATATGTCCGCCTGCTCCGTCCTGTTTTTTGCCGTCTCATCATCATTGACAAGCCTGAACTGTTGAAGCAAAAAGGGCCCTTGCTGCTGGCAGCCAACCACCCCAATTCTTTCCTGGACGCCGTCATTCTCGATTCGCTTTTTGAACAACCCATATGGTCGCTTGCCCGCGGAGATGTGTTCAAAAACAAGATCATTGGCCGTATCCTCAAAGCCATGAAAATATTGCCTGTTTACCGGGTAAGTGAAGGAGTGGAAAATCTGAGCAGCAACTATGAGACCTTCGATGCATGCAAAAAAATATTCCGCGACAATGGTCTTGTGCTCATCTTCAGTGAAGGCATCTGTGTGAATGAATGGCATCTGCGCCCTTTGAAAAAAGGCACTGCCAGGCTGGTCATCAGCAGTTGGGAAGATGGCATTCCGGTGAAAGTATTGCCGGTATGTATCAACTACAGTTCTTTCCGCAGCTTTGGGAAAAACCTCTTTATCTCTTTTGGTAATAGCCTAACTGAAAAAGGTCTGCCGGCCACTGTATCTGAAGGGGCAAGAATACAGGCTTTCAACAATGAGCTGCGGCAGCAACTCGAACAAGGAGTGTATGAGATCCCGAAAAATGATCTGGCTCTGCAAACAAAACTGCTGGAGAGAAGGCCATCACGATTGAAACAGGTGCTGCTGGCTATTCCTGCATTGGCGGGTTGTATACTGCATGCGCCGTTGTATCAGCCTATCAAACGGTATACGCTTAAGAAAGCAGCACATAATGATCACTACGATTCGATTCTTACGGCTCTTTTATTCATCACTTATCTCCCTTATCTGTTATTGCTTTCCGTGCTGCTCTACTATTTCACTCATTCCCTCTTTTCATTTTTCTGCCTGTTGCTGATACCTTTCAGCGCCTGGAGTTATGTGCAGTTAAAGTCTCAAATTGATTCCTGATGATTATCCGCCTCTCATTCCAATCCCTATATTTGCAAAGCCTTAAACACCTGCCTATGTTCAAACTCGGCTGTACCGGTTTCTTTGTTTCTGTATGGCTTATTCTTCAATTGTTTTGTCCGCTCATGGCCTCTGGCCAGGACAGCCTCCCCTCCTCTCCAAAAGATCATAATCTTTCTGCCGGTGCGAGGTTTTATTATGGCTCTTATTTTACTTCCCAGCCTAAAGCGGAATATATCCGGGACTCGTATTCCTCTTTTGGTGAAGCATACCTTGAAAAAACAACTACCGGCAAAGAAGACTGGCAGGTTTCGCACCACTATCCCACTGTTGGCATCGGTTTCCTTTTTGGAAATCCCGGCAGCAAGAAATATATCGGCAACCTGTATGCCCTGTATCCTTATATCCGTTTCCCTCTGCTGTCATCAGGCACTTACAGAGGCAGCCTTAAGATGGGAGGAGGCCTCGCTATGATCAGCAAACCATACGATGTATATACCAATCCCAAAAACACATTAATAGGCACACGCTTCAATGTGTTCCTGAACCTGGCTTTCCAGCATGAAATAAAACTATTTGACCGTTTATACCTTGATGCAGGAATAGGTATTATGCATATATCCAATGGCAGCACTACCCTTCCCAATTTGGGTTTGAATATTCCCAATCTTAATGCAGGTTTACGGTTTGAATTATCTGAGCCGGTCATTAATAAAAGAAAACTGCCTGACAGCAGTTCTTCAAAAATTGATCTTGCCGCTTATACCTCTGTATCCCTAAAGCAATACCCCTGGGTAGGCGGCAGTCATTACCTGATCAATGCCATGCAACTGGAAGCATCGAAACGGATAAAAAGAAACTATTCACTGGGAGTAGGCGTGTTATTGCTTTATAACCGGACACTGAGAAGATATATCATGGAAGACAGGCCGGAGAACCCTACTTATAATAAATTCCAGGCAGGCGTTTATTTATCGTATGAGCATTTTCTTGGACGGTTGTCCATACCTGTAAATATCGGACCTTATATTTATAATGGTACCAGTTCAGGGATCTTCCAGCAATATGGTATCAGGTTCCGGGCGAGCCGGCATTTATCCACACAGATATTGCTTAAATCACATTCAGGGCAGGCGGATTTTATTCATGCCGGGGTTGGCTATAATTTTTGATACTATGAAAAGGTTTTTTTCAGTTTTTATTATTGGAATTGCCATCTCGCTGCTTCATGGTGGATGCCAAAAACCTGGCTGTATCGGTCATGCCGGCGCAACCATTTCCCAGGAGAGACCGTTATCCGCTTTTACCGTTTTAACTCTTGAAGACAATATTAATTTTGAGCTTGTTCAGGGTGATACTGAAAAAATAGAAATTGATGGACCGGAAAATGTTCTTCCAAACATACAAACTGAAATAAGCGGGCAAACCCTTACCATAAGCAACAAAACAGATTGCCGCTGGTTACGGGATGCCAGTGAAAAGATAACAGTCCATATTTTCTTTAAGGATCTTAAAGAAATTAACTACAATGGAAGTGGGGATGTCACTAACCTTGACACATTAAAACTAAATTCGTTAAACCTATCATCAGAAAAAGGTGCAGGAAACGTAAACCTTACAGTACAGGCAGAGTATCTTAACGTAAGCAACCTCAAAGAAAATGCAGGCTTCATCCTGAAAGGATCAGCCAGATATTGTGGCATATACTCGAATGCGAGAGGTCAATTAAACATAACTGATTTCGTTATTAATAATCTTACTATTATTTATAGTGGCCTTGCAGATACTTATATACAGGTCATAAACTCGCTGGATGCAACGATCAGATATAAAGGGAATATTTATTATAAAGGCAACCCTGTTATTACCCGTTCGGATTATTTCAGTTCCGGGAGACTTATTAAGATACCATAAAGCTTAATCCATTTGAGCAACAGCTTTCGCTGCTATAAACCCACTGGTCCACGCATGCTGAAAATTAAATCCACCCGTCACTCCATCCACATCCATTATCTCTCCTGCAAAGAAAAGTCCTGCTGCCTTCCTGCTCATCATTGTATTGGGATCGATTTCTGAAAGTGTAATCCCTCCAGAGGTCACAAACTCTTCTTTGAATGTCGTTTTTCCTTTTATAATAAACTCACCTGCAACAAGCAAACGTACTAATTGCGCCTGCATCTTTGCCGGCAGATCGGCCCACCGCATTTCGGCTTTTACTCCAGCCTGTTCCAGCATAAATTCCCAGAGCCTGTTCGGGAATCCAAATGGATTCCTGCTGTTTATCTTTTGAGGGCCTGCTTCAAAACGTATCTCCTGCAACCGTTCACGCAATGTATGCTCATTATATTCAGGCAGCCAGTTGATGCAGATAGAAAACTGCCAATTGGCCGCTGCCAGTTCCCTGGCTCCCCATGCACTTAGCTTCAATATGGCAGGTCCGCTCAATCCCCAGTGTGTGATCAATAAAGGCCCTTCCTGTTCCAGCCTGGTACCGTTTATTTTAACCCTTACCCGTTCCACACTCACTCCCATCAGTTGAGTGATGGAATGACCGGGCATATTGAATGTAAACAAAGAAGGAACAGGTTCGCTGATAGTATGCCCTAAAGCTTTTAACCAATCAAACATTGCCGCCTTGGGGTAACCTCCGCAGGCAATACAAACATAGTCTGCTTTCAATTCCTGTTCATCGGATGTTTTTAACACCCATTCCCCACCCTTATGCCCGAGCGATCTTATTTCTTTATTCATTAAAATCTCCACGCCATACCTGTTCGCTTCCTTCAATAAGCAATCAATAATTGTTTGGGAAGAATCTGTTATGGGAAACATCCGTCCATCCGGTTCGGCTTTTAATGAAACTCCTCTTTCTTTGAACCATTGAACGGTATCTGTAGTAAAAAATTGATGGAATGTTTTTTTTACAAAATTGCCGCCGCGCGGATACCGCTTCATCATTTCTGCGATCTCAAAACAGGCATGGGTAACATTGCATCTTCCACCGCCGCTCACTTTTACCTTCGACAATAGCTTGCTACTCTTCTCCACGATCATAACCTGCAGAGACGGGTTCAGACGTGCTGCATTCACTGCGCAAAAAAAACCAGCGGCGCCGCCACCGATCACGATTAACTTTTTTCCGGGCATGCTGCAAAAATAAACCCCTCAGGCGAGGGGTTCAACTATTTGATGTTCGACTGTGAACAGATTCGGGTTTTTTGCTTCTTCTTTCTCAATGGTACTGTAATCAGAAAGAATGTCCGCTTTATTCTTACGCACTGCCACATCATGCTCAAAATGTACGGCGGGCTTTCCATCGCGGGTCCTGATTGTCCAGCCATCGCTTTCTGTATACACATCTTTGGTACCAAGGTTGATCATCGGCTCTATTGCCAGCACCATTCCTTCTTTCAGCTTGCCGCCATTGCCTTTTTTACCATAGTTGGGCACCTGCGGGTCTTCATGCATGCTTCTTCCAAGCCCATGCCCTACAAGCTCTCTTACCACACCATAACCGTGTTTCTTTTCTGTATAGTCCTGGATAGCGAATGCAATATCTCCAATACGGTTACCGGCAACTGCTTTTTCAATTCCTTTATATAAAGAAGCTTTGGTTACCTGGATCAGTTTCATCACTTCAGGACCGGGATCTCCTATTGCAAAAGTGTAAGCATGATCTCCATGCCAGCCATTCAGTATCACACCGACGTCTACAGAAACGATATCACCCTCTTTCAGTTCCTTTTTATTGGGAAAGCCATGCACCACCACATCATTCACCGAAATACACGAATTGAACGGGTAGCCATTATAATTCAGAAAGGAAGGTATTGCTTTATTGTCTGCAATATACTGCCCGATCATTTTGTCAAGCTCCAGGGTAGTGATTCCTGCCCTGAGTATTTTGGCCACTTCCGTCAGCGTTTTGCTTACCAGCAGGGCGCTTTTCCGCATCAGCTCAATCTGTTCGTCTGTTTTATAAATTATCATACTGCAAATTATTAAATATTCTGCGTAATTCCGTTACCGGCAAAGACGCCTGAATGGTTCCTATTCTTTTGGGGGAGAACCCGGACCTCGGCAAACTTCTATTCGCCCGGTTTGTATATCACCGGCCATCGGCCATTCGATCATCGGCCATCGTATAAACACAAGACCCGGCCTTTTGTTACGGCCAGGTCTTGGTTTGTATTCGTTCTTTCTTTTCTTCTCAATATTGTACTGCAGAAGTTGTCTGGCGTCCCTGAATGCGGCCGCTTTTCATCAGGCCATCATACTGACGCATCAGCAACTGGGTTTCGATCTGTTGCAATGTATCCAGGATCACACCTACCATGATCAGCAGGGAAGTACCGCCAAAGAAGGTAGAGAACCCTTGTGTTACGCCCAGTGTTTGAGCAACACCAGGCAGAATACCTACTACTGCCAGCAGGATCGCACCCGGGAAAGTGATCTTATCCATGATGTTACCGATATAGTCGGCAGTCGGTTGTCCTGGTTTTACACCGGGAATGAAACCATTGTTCTGCTTCAGGTTATCGGCAATCTGCTTGGGATTAAAGATCAAAGCTGTGTAAAGGAATGTAAACCCGATCACTACTATTGAATAGATCAGCATGTACCATACGTTGGTGTGATCGGTAAACATCTTGGCCAGCTCATTTTGCCCGCCTTTGCCACCCAGGGTTACCAGGGTAGGCAGGAACATGATCGCCTGTGCAAAGATGATCGGCATTACACCAGAGCTGTTCACTTTCAGGGGCAGGAATTGCCTTGCGCCTCCAAACTGCCTGTTACCGACAATTTGTTTGGCATAATTAACCGGCACTTTTCTTACACCCTGGATCAGCATGATACATCCGAGGATGATCGCGATCAGGATAGCGATTTCCACGATAAAGACCAGGATCAGACCGGTACGTGTTGATTTTGCAACCAACTCCTGTGTGAAAGCCTGGGGTAAGCGGGCCAGGATACCGATCATGATGATCAGGGAAGTACCATTGCCCAAACCTTTATCTGTAATCTTCTCACCCATCCACATTACAAAGAGGGTGCCTGCTGTAAGAATAACCACAGTGGTCAGCAGGAAGTAAGGAAGAAATGCCTGAATGATTGCGGGGCCTGAAGTTTGTTTCAGGTAAGTAACATATGCTGTTGCCTGCAGCAGGGTAACTGCAACAGTAAGATAGCGTGTGTACTGGTTGATCTTTTTACGGCCGCTATCTCCTTCTTTCTGCATTTTCTGGAACTTGGGGACCAGTACGGTCATCAGTTGCATAAAGATGGAAGCAGAGATATAAGGCATGATACCTAATGCAAAGATCGAAGCAGTAGAGAAACCACCACCAGCGAAAGTATTGATCAGGTCAAGGATCCCATTTCCTTCTGCTGCTTTGTTACGCTCCAGGATAATGGGGTCAATACCTGGCAATACGATGTGGTTACCTACACGGTAAATAACGATCAGCACCAGGGTGAAAAGTATTTTACTTCTCAATTCCTCGATGCTCCAGATATTCTTGAGAGTTTGAATTAATTTCTTCACGGGAGTTAAAAAAATTTAAGGTGCCTGCGCTAAAGCTTCGGCACCCAAGGGTGCTTTCGTACTGATTATTGCTTGTACGCCGTAGCTTTAGCGAAGGCGTAGCAATTTAGTGAAATTTACTTTACAATTTCAACAGATCCGCCGGCAGCTTCAATAGCCGATTTGGCTTTTTCACTCACCGCATTCACTTTGAAAGTGAATTTGCCGGTCAGCTCGCCATTACCCAAAATCTTCACGCGATCTGTTTGGCTGATCAACCCGTTGATATAGAGATTCTCCAGTGAAAACTCAGTGATATTATATTTTTCTGCCAGTTGTGCTACCTGACCGAGGTTGAATACCTTGAATTCTACACGGTGAATATTGTTGAATCCGCGTTTAGGGATACGGCGCTGAATCGGCATCTGACCACCTTCGTGAGCCATTTTCCTTTTGTAACCGGCACGGCTTTGTCCACCTTTTGTACCTTTTGTAGATGTTCCGCCATGTCCGGAACCATCACCACGTCCAATTCTTTTTTCCTTATGCGTTGCGCCTTTTGCAGGTCTTAATTCGTGTAGTTTCATGATTTTAATTTTTACTTACGGGGTTTTTTCCCCTCGCTTGTTTATGAATAATTCAAAAATCCAAATGTAAAATTCAAAAAGGAGATTTCCGGGTTTTGAATTTTTACTTTGGAATTTTGATTTTTTACTTTATTGAGCGTCTTCCACTTTCACCAGGTGCTCCACTTTGCGGACCATACCCAGGATCTGAGGAGTAGCTTCTACTTCTTTTGTAGCATTTGTCTTATTCAGACCTAAAGCCTGAAGAGTCAGTTTCTGACGCTCGGGCCTGTCAATAGGACTCTTTACTAAAGTTATTTTGATCTTTTTCATAACCTGATTCGTTTAAGGCTTAATGTTTAAGGTTTAACGTTTAACAGTTCTCCGGAACCTTAAACTTTAAACTTCTAAACGTTAAACTGTTTATCCGTTGAATACTTTCTTTAAACCGAGTGTACGTGTTTTAGCAACCTGAACTGGTTCGCGCAGCAAAGCCAGGGCTTTGAATGTTGCTTTCACCACGTTGTGCGGATTGGCAGAGCCGAGTGATTTTGCAAGAACGTCTGTGATACCGGCACTTTCCAGTACGGCACGCATAGAACCTCCGGCGATCACACCAGTACCGTGAGCGGCTGGTTTGATCAGCACTTTGGCAGCGCCTTCTTTGGCCCATTGGTCATGAGGGATCGTACCCTTCATTACCGGAACCTTGATCAGGTTTTTCTTGGCATCCTCGATACCCTTGGTAATGGCTTCCTGAACTTCTTTGGCTTTACCCAGGCCATGACCTACCACTCCATTCTCGTTGCCTACTACCACCAGCGCAGAGAAGCTGAAAGCACGTCCACCTTTTGTGGTTTTCACCACGCGGTTGATCGCAACAACTTTATCTTTCAGTTCCAGGTCACCGGCTTTAACCCTGTTTACGTTAAACTTTGACATTTATACTTGTAATTAAAAGTTTGAATGTTGTGTTTGCTTAAAATTGAAGACCACCTTCCCTTGCTCCGTCAGCCACAGATTTCACACGGCCATGGTACAGGTAACCGCCACGGTCGAATATCACTTCTTTCACTCCCAGTTCCACTGCTTTGCGGGCAACAGCTGCGCCAACCAGTTTGCTTTTTTCGGTTTTTGTACCAGCCTGAGCTTTGATGTCTTTATCTTTTGTAGAAGCTGCTGCAATAGTAACTCCTTTAGTGTCATCAATAAGCTGGGCATAGATGTCCGTATTGCTACGGAACACAGACAGGCGGGGCTTAGCAGTTGTGCCACTAACATTCTTACGGATGTTGAAGCGGATCCTCTGTCTTCTTGCTGATTTAACTTTTCCGTTCATCTTTATTTTATTTATTCCTGATGCTGCCAGGAAATGCTTGTTATTAAGATTTGAATACCTGGTTAAGCTTTACCGATTATTTACCGGCTGCTTTACCTGCTTTCTTACGAACCACTTCACCAACATAGCGTACACCTTTTCCTTTGTAAGGCTCAGGCTTACGCAGGCTGCGCAATTTAGCTGCTACCTGTCCGATCAGTTGCTTGTCGATACCTTCCAGGGTGATAATGGGGTTCTGACCTTTTTCCTGGGCAGTAGCCACTTTCAGTTCTTTCGGTACTTCAAAGATGATGTTGTGTGAATAACCCAGCGCCAGGTCCAGTACATTACCCTGGTTAGCTGCTTTAAAACCCACACCGATCAGTTCCAGTTTGCGGGTATATCCTTCTGTTACGCCTTTAACCAGGTTAGCTACCAGTGCACGGTATAAGCCATGCAGGGCACGGTGGCGGATCTGGTCTGTAGGGCGTGTGAAATTTACCTGGTTGTCTTTTACTTCCACTGTAATATCGCGGTCGATCGCTTCTTTCAGTTCACCTTTAGGACCTTTTACTGTAATGGAGTTATCCTTGCTTACAGTAATGGTTACGCCACTGGGGATCACAACCGGTTGTTTACCTATACGAGACATAATTCAATTTGTTTTGTCCGCCGAAGCCTTGGCGAAGGCGGAACGTTATTATTATTGTTTCTTCAGTGACCGGTCAGCTTGTTAGGTATCAGCTTAATGTATCACTTTATCTATTCGTGGGACCCAAAGGTTTTTCAACTTTCAAATCCCATTTACGCAATTAGTACACATAGCAGAGTACTTCACCCCCTACGTTCTGTGCTTTCGCTTCTTTGTCAGTCATCACACCTTTAGAAGTAGAGATGATTGCAACGCCCAGGCCATTTTTCACACGGCGGAATTCAGCAGGCTTTGCGTATTGACGCAAACCAGGACGGCTGATCCTTTCCATGCTCTGGATAGCAGGTTGCTTTGTAGATGGATCATATTTCAAAGCGATCTTGATCACACCTTGCTTATTGTCATCCTCAAATTTGTACTTCAGAATATAGCCCTGGTTGTACAAGATCTCAGTTAAACGCTTCTTCAGGTTAGAAGCAGGGATGTCTACCACGCGGTGGCCAGCCATCTGTGCGTTACGGATTCTTGTCAGGAAATCTGCTATAGGATCTGTTACCATATTTTTTGCCCTCCTACGTCCGCCATTGGCGGATAATTGGAATTTAGTTTAATGTAATAATTTCTTGTTCCAGGTCTTAAAGTCTAATGCTTCAACCTTTGAACTTTTGCTCTTACCAGCTTGCTTTTTTCAGCCCTGGTATTTTACCATTCAGCGCCATATCACGCAGGGCAACCCTGGAGATACCGAAGTAACGTACATACCCTTTAGGGCGGCCGGTCAACTGGCAACGGTTCTTCAAACGAACTTTAGAAGAGTTCTTCGGCAGTTCGTCCAAAGCAGCGTAGTCACCTGCTTTTTTCAGCTCGGCACGTTTTGCTTCATACTGGGCAACCATTTTCTCTCTTTTGCGTTGCCTGGCTTTTACTGATGTTTTAGCCATAATTGTTATTTATATTTTTTTGTTCGCGTTAATTCGCTCTGTTCGCGTAATTAGTTATTGTCTGACTTAGCTGCATTTTTGAAGGGCATGCCCAGCTCTTTCAGGAGCTCGTATGCTTCTTCGTCAGTATTCGCTGTTGTAACGAAAGTGATATCCAGACCTGTGATCTTATTCACTTTATCGATATCGATCTCAGGGAAGATGATCTGCTCGGTTACACCCAGTGTATAGTTGCCACGGCCATCGAATGCTTTCTCGTTCACACCTTTAAAGTCGCGTACGCGGGGCAATGCTACAGAGATAAGCCTGTCGAGGAACTCGTACATTTTTTCTCCGCGCAGGGTTACCCTTGCACCGATCGGCATGTTCTTACGCAGCTTAAAGTTGGAGATATCTTTTTTGGACATGGTAGCTACCGCTTTCTGACCGCTGATAGTGCTCAGCTCTTCCAGGGCGATATCAACCAGTTTTTTATCAGATACAGCTCCGTTCACACCACGGTTCAGGCAGATCTTCTCCAGTTTGGGAGCCTGCATTACAGTGGCATAGCTGAATTTTTTTACCAGGGCAGGTACAACTTCTTTTTTGTACTTGTCTGCCAGTCTCGGAGTATATGTTTTAGTAGCCATTATTTTTTACCTCCCTGAGCTTTTTTAGTTTTAAAAACTCTTTCAGTCTTTCCCTCAGTTCTAACCCTTGACACTTTTGCACCTTTTTTCTGTGCAGCATCCCAAAGCATTACGTTGCTGATATGGATCGGAGCTTCTTTTTTCACAATACCACCTTTGGTGTTTTGTGCAGAAGGTTTGGTATGCTTGGTAATGATATTAACACCTTCAACGATCACTTTGCCATCTTCCACCAATACTTCCTTTACGGTGCGGGGTTTATCCAGCGCCTTATCATCACCGGCGATTACCACAACACTATCGCCTTTGCGGATATTGTACTTGGGTTTGAATCTTGTTTTCATTTTATCTAATCTTTACTCCGTTTTTGCGGAATTGTTTGTTTATTGTTATGTGCTTGCCCGCCGGAGCTTTAGCGTAGGTGGGCCGGCTCAATTAAAGCACCTCAGGTGCCAGAGACACGATCTTCATGTATCCTTTATCACGAAGCTCACGGGCAACTGGTCCGAAGATACGGGTGCCGCGGGGCTCATCTGCCTGGTTCAGGATCACTACAGCGTTGTCGTCGAAACGGATATAAGATCCGTCTTTACGGCGCAATTTATTGGTAGTACGAACGATCACCGCTTTGGCTACAGTTCCTTTTTTGATACCACCTGCAGGAAGCGCATCTTTTACTGTAACTACGATTTTATCGCCGATGCCGGCATAACGCTGGCCGCTGTTGCCTAATACACGGATGCACAGCACCTCTTTGGCGCCACTGTTGTCCGCTACGTTCAATCGGCTTTCTTGCTGAATCATCTTACTTAGCTTTTAGCTTTTAACGGCCAGGTTAATCCCAACCTTAAATTATTATTAGTCCCTCAGGCTATATCCCTACAGCGGGAGGAGTTCCTGTCCCGGATCAAGTCCGGGATGACAGGAGGTATTATTTCACTTTCTCTACCACTTCCACCAGTCTCCAGCGTTTTGTTTTGCTGAGAGGACGGGTTTCCATGATCTTCACTACATCACCAATGCTGCATTCATTCTTGTCATCATGAGCATGGAATTTGGTAGTCTTTTTTACGAACTTACCATAGATAGGGTGTTTTACTTTTCTTTCCACCGCTACAGTAATGGTCTTTGCCATTTTGTTGCTGGTTACAACACCTATCCTTGTTTTTCTTAAATTTCTTTCAGCCATTTTATTTAGCTTTTTATATTATGCTCCTTGTTGCTTTGACTTCAATTCCGTTTTCAGACGGGCGATATCCCTGCGCAGCCCACGGATGGTCATGGGGTTCTCCAATGGAGAGATTGCATGGGCAAACTCCAGTTTCTTCAACCTTTGCTTATCTTCTTCCAGACGGGCTTTCAGGTCATTCTCATTCATGCCATGAATGCTCTTTACAAAATCTGATTTCTTTGACATCGTTTTGACGATTTATGAGTTATTACGCTGTTACCAGGTCACGGCGTGTGATAAACTTGGTTTTGATCGGCAATTTACCAGCAGCCAGTGCCAGTGAAGCACGTGCCACCTGCTCGCTAACACCATCGATCTCGAAGATGATACGGCCTGGTTTTACCACGGCAGCCCAGAACTCCAGGTTACCTTTACCTTTACCCATCCTCACTTCCAAAGGCTTGCGGGTAATTGGTTTGTCAGGGAAAATGCGGATCCACACATTACCTTCCCTTTTCATTTCACGGGTCAGTGCCTGACGGGCAGCTTCGATCTGACGGTCAGTGATCCAGTGCTGATCCAACGCCTTCAGGGCATAAGAACCAAAGGAAATGGTTGTTCCTCTTTTCGCGTCGCCTTTCATGCGACCCTTCTGCATTTTCCTGTGCTTCGTTCTTTTCGGTTGTAACATTGTATATAGTTTCTAGTTACTTGAATTATTTGCTTTTAAGTCAAAAATCAAAATTCAAAAGTATAAGGCAAGACCTGCTTTGGTTTTTGAATTTTTAATTTTGATTTTTTACTTTTTTAATTCGTTTGCTGACGATGACCACCACCACGGTTGCCGCCACCACGACGGTCACCACCACGGCGATCTCCACCCCTTCTGTCATCACGGCGATCATCACCACCTCTTTCCCTTCTGTCACTTACATCGCTCTTGCCACCAACGAAGTTGGGGTTCAGATCTCTTTTCTGCAGTACTTCACCTTTACAGATCCATACTTTGATACCGATCTTTCCGTATACGGTTTGTGCAAATACGTTTGCATAATCGATATCCATACGGAATGTATGCAGGGGCACACGGCCTTGTTTGAATTCTTCGCTACGGGCGATTTCCGCACCGGCCAAACGTCCGCTCAATTTGATCTTGATACCTTCAGCACCCATGCGGAGAGCAGAAGCGATCGCCATCTTTGTAGCGCGTTTGAAGTTGATCCTGTTCTCGATCTGGCGGGCAATGGTATCACCTACGATCATTGCATCCAGTTCAGGACGACGGATCTCCAGGATGTTGATCTGCACATCATCTTTGCCAGTCAGTTTCTTCAACTCTTCTTTGATGCGATCAACTTCACCACCGCCTTTACCGATAATGATACCAGGTTTGGACGTGTGGATCGTAATGATCAGTTTACCTAATGTTCTCTCAATAACAATTTTAGAGATACCGCCTTTGTTGATACGGGCATTCAGGTAAGTCCTGATCTTGTTATCCTCGATCAGTTTGGAAGCATAATCTTTTTTGCTGCCATACCAGTTAGATTCCCATCCACGGATGATGCCTAACCTGTTACCAATCGGATTTGCTTTTTGACCCATGTTTATTTAGGTTATTCGTTATTACGTTTAATTTTTAGATTCCTTTGTGTCAACAATCACTGTTACATGGTTGCTGCGTTTGCGAACGCGGTATCCACGGCCTTGTGGTGCAGGGCGCATACGTTTCAGCGTACGGGCTCCGTCCACGAAGATTGTTTTCACAACCAGCTGGCTTTCATCACCACCTTCGTTCTTTTGTTTCCAGTTGCTGATAGCGCTCAACACCAGTTTACGCAAAGGCACTGCAGGATGCTTGGGGTTGTGCTCCAGTTCTGCCAACACCTTCTCTACTTTCTGACCGCGGATCAGGTCAGCCAGCAAACGCATCTTGCGGGGTGATGTCGGATAATTTCTCAGTTTAGCTACTGCTTCCATTTCTTAAGTTTTATGACCGGAATCTTCTGTCACAAGTCTTGCGACTCCTGACTCCCGACTCCCGACTATTTTAGTTATCCTTCTTTTTTAGAGTGTCCTTTGAATGAACGGGTTGGTGCAAATTCTCCCAGCTTGTGACCCACCATAAATTCTGTTACATACACAGGGATGAATTTGTTGCCGTTATGCACAGCGAACGTATGACCAACAAAATCAGGAGAGATCGTAGAGCGGCGGCTCCAAGTTTTGATCACGCCTTTTTTGTTCTTTCCTTCGTTCATAGACAACACCTTTTTCTCGAGGTGAGTTGCTATATAAGGACCTTTTTTAATCGAACGAGCCATGTGACTATTTTATATTTTTATTTATATCCGCCGGAGCTTTAGCGTAGGCGGACCTCTATTACTTATTTCGCGAGTTTGCTTCCGTTCTTGCGTTGGATGATCAGCTTATCGCTGCCTTTTCCTTTCGTACGGGTTTTCAGACCTCTTGAGTACTGACCGTTCCTGCTGCGAGGCTGGCCACCTGAAGCCTTACCTTCACCACCACCCATCGGGTGATCTACAGGGTTCATCGCTACACCACGGTTTCTTGGCCTGATACCTTTCCACCTGTTACGGCCGGCTTTACCCATGCTTTGCAGGCTATGGTCGCTATTGCTTACTACACCTACTGTAGCATAGCAATTGATCAATATTTTTCTCAGCTCTCCGGAAGGCATCTTCAGAACAGCATATTTTTCTTCTTTGTTGGTCAGTTGAGCAGAAGAACCTGCGCTGCGCGCCAGTTTACCACCCTGACCAGGTTGCATCTCGATATTATGTACGTTAGTACCGAGCGGCATATTTTTCATCTGTAAAGCATTCCCGATCTCAGGAGCTACAGCATCACCGCTTTCTACAGTTGCGCCAACCTGCAAGCCTTGCGGAGCGAGGATATAGCGTTTTTCACCATCCGCATAGTTCAGCAGTGCAATGAAAGCTGTACGGTTCGGATCATATTCAATAGATGCTACAGTTGCAACACCTGTTTTGTTACGTTTGAAATCGACGATACGGTATTTCTTCTTGTGACCACCGCCTCTGTAGCGCATGGACAAATGACCAGAAGAGTTACGGCCACCGGTTCTCGGTTTAGCTTCTACCAGGCTCTTTTCAGGCACGTTGGTAGTTACTTCTGCATAAGCATTACCGATTCTCCATCGTGTACCGGCTGTTACGGGTTTAAATTTTCTTAATGCCATTTTTTAAGTCAAAATTCAAAATTCAAAATTCAACACTTCGCGGCGGTTGATTGCCATTCAGGTTAGGACCAGTTTAACTGGTCAGACCGATCTTAGATATTCGAGTAAAGATCGATGTTCTCACCCTCAGCTACTGTTACATAAGCTTTCTTGTAAGCTGGCTTGCGGCCGGAGATTACACCTGCTTTTGTAAAGCGGCTTTTGTTTTTACCTGGCACCACGCTGGTGTTAACACCAACAACAGTTACACCATAAAAGCTTTCGATCGCTTTTTTGATTTCCAGTTTGTTTGCCTTCTTCGCCACTTTGAAGGCATAGCGGCGCAGTTTTTCCTGCTGGCTGTTTGCCTTTTCAGTCAAAATGGGTTTTATCAGTACTTCAGAAAGGTTCATCGCAATTTTTTTTTATTTTTTATCCTCCTTCGCCAAGGCTAAGGCGGACAAGTGTTTTTTATTATGCTTCTGCTTTTTCTTCTTCTCCGAAGATCTTGGCAGCGCTTTCTGTCAGTACCAGTACTTCAGAGTTAACAATGTCATAAGTGTTGATATCGCTCAGCAATACACCCAGTACAGAAGGCACGTTGCGGATAGACAATTGAAGATTGTCATTGTATTCCGGAGTGATGAACATAGACTTTTTATCAGCTACGTTCAGCTTACCCAGGATATCCACAAATGTTTTTGTTTTGGGAGCATCCAATTTGATATCTTCTACTACTACGATCGCGTTTTCTTTCGCTTTGTGAGCCAGGGCAGAGATCTTTGCCAGGTCTTTCACCTTACGGTTCAGTTTAATGTCGTAAGCATGAGGCTTAGGTCCGAAGATAGTACCACCACCTTTATAGAGGGGGTTACGGATATTACCTTTACGGCTTCCACCTGTACCTTTCTGGCGGTGCAGTTTACGGCTGGCACCTTTTACTTCAGCACGGGTTTTCACTTTGTGAGTACCCTGGCGCTGAGCAGCGAGGTATTGTTTCACTGCCAGGTAGATCACGTGGTTATTAGGCTCGATCCCGAAGATATCTTCGGGCAGTTCCACTGTTCTGCCTGTTTTCTTTCCTTGTGTATTTAAAACTTCAACTTGCATTTTCTTGTCTTTTATTTTTGGATCAAAACAATGGAACCATTGTGGCCCGGTACAGAACCGCTGACCAGGATATAATTTTTATCGGCGAAGATTTTCACCACTTTCAATCCTTTGAGTTTTACGCGGTCATTACCCATGCGGCCAGCCATACGTACACCTTTCATTACACGGCTCGCATCGGAGGAGTTACCCAGTGAACCTGGAGCACGCTGACGGTCGTGCTGACCGTGAGACTGCTGACCAACACCACCGAATCCATGGCGTTTTACAACACCCTGGAAACCTTTACCTTTAGTGGTACCTACTACTTCAACTTTATCGCCTTCAGCGAAAATGTCGACAGTAACGGTTTCACCAATATTTTTTTCGATTGAAAAATTGCGGAATTCCTTAGAGAATTTTTTAGGAGCTGTTTGAGATTTTGCGAAGTGATTTACTTCGGCTTTAGTGGAGTGCTTTTCCTTTTTGTCGCCAAAAGAAAGCTGGAGAGCATTGTACCCATCAGTCGCTTCTGTTTTGACCTGGGTAACTACACAGGGACCTGCCTCAATGATCGTACAGGCGGTCTGTTTGCCTGAGGGATCGAAGATGCTGGTCATCCCAATCTTTTTACCAATAATTCCTTTCATTGTTTGCTTTTTATGCCTGCAGGATTATTGGGACAGGATATAATCAGTCTGAGACAAATTATAACTCTTCAATCCCCGTTTGCTACCGACCTTTTCCTTTATGGGGAAGTACCGGCAGTAAACAAACCCTGAATGGCTTGTTTTATGTAATGTGCCAGAGCTCTTTTTTAAAACACGAATTGCGCAAATGAAATCGCTAATTACGCTAATAGTGTCCTGTTGAGAGGATAGCCAAAAATTAATTCAATTTATAAGAACTGGTCGGGCAATCATTACGCCCATTCGCGTTATCCGTGCCCGTTTACTTACTTCGTCAGTCTCAAAGACACATTCGCAAAATCCGCGTACTACGCTTTGATCTCTACTTCCACACCACTGGGCAGGTCCAGCTTGCTCAGCGCATCTACTGTACGGCTTGAAGAAGTGTAGATATCCAGCAGGCGTTTGTGCGTTGCCAGTTGGAACTGCTCACGACTCTTCTTATTCACGTGTGGAGAACGCAGTACGGTAAAAATTTTGGTACGTGTAGGCAGAGGAATAGGACCTGTTACTACAGCACCTGTGCTGCGAACTGTTTTTACGATCTTTTCGGCAGATTTATCCACCAGGTTGTGATCGTAAGACTGTAATTTGATTCTGATTCGCTGAGAC
>DATAJQ010000282.1:0-4970 GCA_036262095.1 Chitinophagaceae bacterium
AAAGTTATTTTTGCCGTTGTGTCCGGTGTTTTACTGATACAAACTAAGATCTTCATACTATTGTTTTGAATCGTTAGCTAATAGTTGTTTATGCAACTAAACAAAGATAAGCGATGATACTTTAAATCCGGTCATTTCCGGTAAATTTTTTATTTCCATGGATCGGATAGAAAAAATAAAAGAATTCCTGCAAAAAAGCCCGCATGACAGCTTTTTACAGCATGCTTTAGCGCTGGAATATATCAAAAAAGGGAATGATGTTGCAGCCAGAGCAACATTTGAAGCATTGCTGGCCCATGAGCCGGGTTATGTAGGCAGTTATTATCACCTGGGAAAATTGCTGGAGAGAAATGAAGCAGAAGCGGAAGCCGTTAAAGTGTATGAAAAAGGAATGGAGGAAGCAAAAAAAGCAGGGGATATGCATGCTTACGGAGAATTGCGGGGTGCTTATGAAGAATTAACTTTTTAAGATCGGTGTATGGACCTTATTGAATCGTTCAGATCATATATCGCACAGCATCATCTTTTCTCCCGCGGGAACAGGCTGCTGGTTGCAGTAAGCGGGGGAGTGGATTCTGTTGTGCTTTGCGAACTATGCCATCAAACCGGTTATCCATTTGAGATAGCTCATTGCAATTTTCAGTTGCGTGGCGAAGAAAGCCTGCGTGATGAAAAATTTGTACGCTCACTGGCTGAAAAATACCACGTGAAAATATGGGTCACACATTTTGATACAACAGAATATGCCGCTTCCTATAAATTATCGATACAGGAAGCCGCAAGAGAGCTACGCTATACCTGGTTTAATAAAATACTGGAGGAAAATAGTTTTTCCTTTTTGCTGACAGCCCATCACCTGGACGACTCCATTGAAACATCTCTTATGAATTTCTTTAAGGGCACAGGTATTGCAGGCTTGCGGGGCATTCTTCCCCGGCAGGGAAAGATCATCCGGCCTTTATTGTTTGCCGGCAAACAGGAGTTGCAGGATTATGCGCTTCTTCATTCCCTGCAATGGGTGGAAGACAGTTCGAATGAATCAGACAAATACACCCGTAATTATTTCCGTCACCAGGTGATCCCTTTTATTCAGAAAATATATCCCGGCGTGGAAAAGAACCTGGCGCAAAACCTGACGCGTTTCCGCGATACGGAATTATTATATCATCAATCAATTGACTGGTATAAAAAGAAATTGTTGACGGTAAAAGAAAATGAAGTACATATTCCCGTACTGAAATTGCAACAGGTGGCTCCTTTTACTACAGTTTTATATGAGATCATCCGTGAATTCGGTTTCAGTCCTGCACAAACCAATGAAGTGGCTTCCCTGCTGGAAAGCGATTCAGGACGTTACGTGCAATCATTTACTCACCGCATCATCCGCAACCGGGCATGGCTGATCGTTGTTCCGGTAAAAACAACAGAAGCATCCCTTGTTCCTATAGAGAAACCCGGTAAGTATCACTTTCCTGGAGGAAGCCTGGAACTGTCGTCGCATTCAGCCAGCCAACCTGAAACAGATAAGTATATTGCCTGCCTGGATGCAGCATCCATTCAATTCCCGCTTATACTCCGGCCCTGGAAAACAGGAGATTACTTTTATCCTCTCGGCATGACCAAAAAGAAAAAGCTGGCGCGCTTTTTTATCGATCAGAAATTATCCACGACCGAGAAAGAGAATACCTGGGTACTCGAAATGGATAAAAAGATTGTGTGGGTGGTAGGGCAAAGAATAGACAACCGCTTCAAACTGAAAGAGACCACAAGGGACATTTTACGGATAATATACAAGGCAACTGACAAATAATATAAAAGTAGCCGCTGATAAGTACATCCTTCCCGTCCTTCCCGCCTTACCGGTAAATATTTACCGGTAAGGCGGGAAGGACGGGAAGAGATCCCTATAAAAGAATACCCCGGTTCATTACCGGGGTATTTGTACTTAAAACCCTATTGTAATTAGTTCTTCAGCAACGGCACGGAATACATGTTTTCATCAGTTCCATCCCTTTAGTTGTAAATAGTATTTTATTGCTCGTATACAATAGGAAACGGCATCAAAATCAGCGGCAATTTTTCCCACGACAATCACAAATGCGAGTCCAAACAAAGCTCCCCAGATATGTGCAGAATGATTCACATTGTCGCCTCCCTTTCTCTCCAGTAGTATAGAAATAAAAAGGTATAACGGTGCAAAAATGAACCCGGGGATAGGAATGGGAATAAAGAAAAGGTATACTTCTGTGTAAGGAGCGATCAACAGGCCTGCGAATATTACCGCGCTTACTGCACCGGAAGCGCCAAGGCTACGATAATGATAATTATCCCTGTTCTTAAAAAAAGTAGGCAGGAGCGATACCGCAAGCGCCATCACATACATCAGCAGGTAAAATATTTTTCCCTGCACACCAAAAATGGATATGAATTGCTGTTCCACCATGCGGCCAAAAAGATAGAGCGAAAGCATATTGAAGATCAGGTGTGCCCAATCCGCATGGATCAACCCGCAACTGAAAAAACGGTACCATTGATTGCGGCGTGTTACTGCAGGCGGGTAAAATATCAGGTCGTCAATGATCTTATAGTTATTAAATCCTCCGATGGACACAAGACTGGTAATAATAACAATAACAATGGTAATCGTAAACTGCATGGTTGGATAATTGAGCTAACCGAAAATAATTTATTTATGATGATATTTTTCATTTCGCAGGATGGTACAGGCCCTGTACAACTGTTCAGCCAGTATCAGCCGTACCAACTGATGAGGAAATACCAATTGCGATAAGCTCCAGGTATGGTTTGCACGTTTCAATACCGCTCCATCAATACCAAAAGCCCCGCCGATCAGGAATACCAGTTTCTTTGTACCGGCATTAGCCCTTGCCTGCATGAAATCTGCCAATCCTTCAGACGAAAACTGTTTACCTCTTTCATCAAGAGCTACGAGATAATCGTCTTTGTCGAGCCATTCCATCACCACTTCGGCCTCTTTCTTTTTCAAATCCATTTCACTCATCATACCAGCATTTTTTGGCTGGGGAATGATCACCCATTCCACCTTGAAATAATTAGAGATGCGCTTGGTGAAATCTTCCACACCACTTTTTACATAAGGCTCGTGGGCTTTACCAATGGACCATAATTGAATACGCATAGGTGCCTGAGTTAAACCTTTTACAATATCAGAACGCTTTCTTCGGCTCTTCTTTGATCTGTACTTCCGTTACCGGGCCGTATTTTTCAGCGATCTTTTTTATATCGGCTGCTTTGCCAACAAGCACAAACTGAAGTTTGTCTTCAGGGAAATAAGTAGAAATAATGCTTTTAGCCTTTTCCAGTGTCAATCCATCTACGTTTTTCTGGAAATTATTGATGAACGATTCATCAAACTTGTACCAGAACATTTGAGTGAGCAGGTTTGCCAACTGGCCACTGGTTTCATATCCCGGAGGAAATTGTCCTTTTACATAGTTTTTGGCAGAAGCCAGTGATTTCTCATCCACTCCCTGTGTATGCAGTTTTTTCAATACTTCCAGGGCTTTATCAATAGCTGGTTCGGTCGTTTTTCCGGCAGTGAAAGTGGAGATCACAAATGATCCGCCGTTCTTCAAAGCGGAGAAACGGCTGCTGGCACCATAGGTGAGGCCGGAGTTCACCCGCAGTTCATCATTCAGCATGGAAGTGAAGCGGCCGCCGAATAAAGTGTTGATCACTGATACGGCCACATAATCGGGATTATTGCGGCTGATGCCGGGTGCACCGATATAGAAAGTCGTTTCCTTGGCATCATCTTTATTGATCAGCAGCACGCGGTTGCCTGTTGGTTTGGCAATTGGTTTTGCAGCAAGGTTCGCATTTTCCTGCTTGCCTTTGGCCCAGCCTGAAAATATTTTAGTGATGGCGGCCTTCATTTCCTTGCTGTTGAAATCACCAACAATGGAAATGGCTGAACCATTCGGGATATAATTGGCAGCGTAGAATTTTTGTATATCAGCAGTGGTCAGTCCTGTAACAGTACCGATCGTTCCGCTGATGATATTACCATACACATGATCGCCATAAAGAAGCTTATCAAAATAGGAGCCGATCACAGAGCGGGGGCTTTCTTTTGCCTGCTCCAGCCTTACCAGCGTCCTTCTTTTTTCTTTCGCGAATTCTTCACTATCAAAAACCGGGGCTGTCAGCAGGTCGTTGATGATATCAAGCACTTTGTCTTTGTCTTTTGCCGCAAATTCTGCAGACAGGCCTGCTGATTCCTTAGAAGCGTATGTGGAAACAGAAGCGCCGATGAAATCAAGCTCTTCATCCAGCCTGGCTTTGGGATACTTTTTTGTGCCATGTTTTAATGCAGTGGCGGTAAGCGACGCAAGACCTGCTTTATCGCCATCGTATATAGCACCGGCTGGCAGGATGGCCGATACGCTGATCATCGGTACATCATGCTGTTCCATTAAATAAACGGTCAGCCCGTTTTTCAACGTGAATTGCTGGTAAGCAGGCAATTTATAATCCTGCGCTTTCAGTGCCACCCCGATAAAGGCAGACAAAGAAAGAAGAAAGAGTTTTATATATCTGAAGTTGTTCATTTGTTTAGTGTTTAACAATGAGCAAGGATGGTTTGTTATTCTGCTGTGTTTGATTTAAGGATACCTACAGTACGGGTGGTTTTATTGAAATAAGTATTGGCCACGCGTTTGATATCTTCTGCAGTCACTTTGTTGTAACGGTCAGGTGCTTCAAACATTTTTTTATAATCGCCAAAGAATACTTCATAGGTGCCCATATTATTGGACTTGCCATTGATCGTTTCTACCTGGTTGTAAAATTCGATCAGTTTCTGGTTTTTCACTTTCTGCAACTCTTTATCAGTAACTCCGTCTTTTTTTATTTTTTCCAGTTCTTCATAAATGCTTTTTTCCAGGTCCGTTTCATTCACGCCCTTGCCTGCAATGGCATTAATACTG
>DATAJQ010000283.1:0-4222 GCA_036262095.1 Chitinophagaceae bacterium
CACGATCACAATATCCAACAAGCCATCGCTTAAACTGGCTTTTGGTGCAATCGTGAAATTATTGCCAAACTGGTTGCTATTGGCTACGCTGATAAAGAATGCATCCGTTTTGAACTTCCGGTTTTTCAATGACAGTTCAAAAGTATAGCTGGAGGCAGAAAAGAAATTTTTAACCACTTCCTTTATATATGTAGCCAGCCCTCGTTTTGGCTGTTGTGCAAAATCATGCGCCACTTTTGCATCAAAGCCCAACCCGCAAAGCATGCAGGCAAACTGCTTATTGATATAAAAGCCATCTGTTGCCACCGGCTTGCCATGGAAAATAATATCGAGTGCTTTTTGTGGCTGTTTGGGAATACCTGCTGCATAGGCCAGGCCGTTTCCGGAGCCGCAGGGTATAATGCCGAAGTTTAGCTTATAATCCATCAGGCTGCTTACTACCTGGCTCACCGTACCGTCGCCCCCGGCAACCACTACATCAGTTACGCGGTTTTCTTCAATATAGCCATGCAGAAAAGAGTAGTCGCCACTGGCCACAGATGGAAATATCTCGAAAGGAATATGTTTTTCCCGTGTCCTTTTCTCTATCAGTTCCCGGAGGTCTTTTTTGGTCCTTGTGCCGGAGATAGGGTTTATAATGTACACTATATGTCGCTCCATAGAACTGCAAAGCTAATGCTACCATCTCAACAAAGCGCTGCCCCAGGTAAAGCCGCTGCCAAAAGCCGCCAGGCAAACGAGGTTGCCTTCCTGTATTTTTCCCAGTTCCCAGGCTTCGCAAAGCGCAATGGGCACTGAAGCCGCAGTGGTATTGCCGTATTTCTGGATATTATTGTGTATTTGATGGTCCTTCAACTTCAGTTGCTGCTGCACAAACTGTGCAATGCGCAGGTTGGCCTGGTGAGGGATCAGCATGTCGATATCGGCAGGTTTCAGACCGTTTTCATGCAGGGCTTCCATTACAACTTCAGGGAATTTGACCACGGCTTTCTTGAACACGGCAGGTCCGTCCATATTCGGGTACAGATCCTCTTTGTTCAGCAGGTCTTGCGTAATAAACATGCCGCCAAACGGTTGCTGCGGCTGTGCAGGCTTTTTCTCTTTCCAGAACCTGCCCGCATGAAAACCCGGGTTGGGCATGCTCAATAATTCCGCGTCATTCCCGTCGCTATGAAGATGGGTGCTTAAAATGCCCTGGTTCTCTTTTTCAGTGGGCTGAAGCACCACGGCGCCGGCACCGTCCCCAAAGATCACTGATACATTCCGGCCACGGGTAGAAAAATCAAGCGCATAAGAATGTGTTTCGGAGCCGATAAGCAGGATATTTTTATACATCCCCGTTTTGATGAACTGATCGGCAATGCTGATACCATATATAAAGCCACTGCACTGGTTGCGGATATCAAGCGCACCGATCTCGCGCATTCCCAGCATGCGCTGTACCAGCACACCACAGCCCGGGAAATAATAATCTGGACTAAGTGTGGCAAAAATGATAAAATCAATGTCCGCAGCAGTTATACCAGCCCGTTCTATTGCGATTTTCGCAGCTTCTGCGCCCATAGTGGCGGTAGTATCTTCGAAACGTGTGGCAAACCGTCTTTCCTGGATGCCGGTCCGCTCCTGTATCCAGGCATCATTGGTATCCATTACTTGGCAGAGGTCATCATTCTTTACAACATTCCGGGGAACATACATCCCGATTCCGGCAATCTTTGTGCGGGGCATGACAAGCATTTTACAGGCAATTTATGAAGAAAATGCAACTGTTTCAATACGAACTAATTGTTAAAGAATGGTAGTCCAGGGTTTCGGGATTTTAGGGTTGAAAAGTTTAAGGGTTTAATGCTTAAAACTTCCGGACCGGAAGTTGCTGAATGAGAAATTGGTAACATTAAGCCTTAACTTTTGAACTATTAAACTTTGCCTATTCTGGTTTTATTCCATTGTATTCTAAATTATAGCATGATATTTTCTAAGTTGCATACAGAACAGTTTCATTTCCTTATAAGTATACTGAATGGAGCAGGAACCACAGAAAAGGAGTATCGGAAAACGCATATTCAGGATAGTAATGAAAACTGTCCTGTGGATTTTTTTGCTCATTGTTGTTCTCTTTCTCCTGATCCTTACCCCACCTGTTCAGCGCTTTATTACTAATAAGGCGACCAATTATCTCGAAAATAAACTGCATACCAGGGTGGAGATCGGCCGCCTTTTTATCACGCTTTCCGGTAAGATCGCGGTGGACGATATTTATGTGGAAGATCAAAGCAAAGACACGCTGCTGTCTGCCGGCAAGCTGCGGGTAAACATGAGCTTCCGCAAATTGCTTTTCGGAAAGAAAAAGCTTCAGATCAACAGCATCCTGCTCGAAAATGCTACAACCAAAATAAAACGGTTGCTCCCCGATACCACTTTCAATTTCCAGTTCATTGCCGATGCATTTGGCGGGAGCTCGCCCGATACGGTGCAGGTCACGGACACTTCAGCCGGCATGCCGATCGATATAGGATCGGTAGAGCTCAATAAAATACGGTTTGTATACAAAGACATCGTCAGCGGCAATGATGTGGAATCCGGGCTCGATCATTTTTTTACCCGTATCGAAAAGTTTGACCTGGATAAAATGCATTTTATCATTCCACGCACCAGCATAGAAGGAGTAACAGCGCGTGTAATACAAACCACTCCATTGGTGATCATACCACAACGGGAGATCACTGAAGTGAAAAAGGAAAACCCGGCTTCCTCCTCGCCAATGCTTCAATTGGAATTTACAGAGATCAACCTGCAAAAATCAATGATCGATTACCGGGACAGTGTGAACGCTATGTTTGCGGCTGTGAACGCAGGCCGGATAAATGTCCGTCCAAAGAAAATGGACCTTGACAGCATTCATTTTGATTTAGGGGATATTTCCCTCCAACAAACAAAAGCCAGCTTCAGGATGGCGAAAAGGTCTGTTGCAAAGCCGGAATCGAAAGGAAAAAATACAGCGCCTGATACGGCTCAGGCACAACAGAATATCCGGTTTGCATTGAACTCCCTCCAACTGGATGAAGTGGCGCTGAAATTTGATGATGATAACAGCCCAAGACAAGCTTATGGCATGGATTATATGCATCTTAATGCTGCCATACCGCAATTAACCATCAACCGGTTTTTATTCAACACAGATACCATTGCAGGTGTTATTGCCAATGCAGCCATAAAAGAACAAAGTGGTTTTCAGCTCGATCAGCTTAAAACGGATTTTCTGTATGCCAGCAACCAGGCATACCTGAAAGATCTGTACCTGAAAACCCCGGGTACAGAGATCAAAAGGGATATAGCCATCCGCTATGCTTCACTGGAATCGATGGTAAACGACCTGGGTAATCTTCAGATAAATGCCGATCTCGATAAAAGCAGGATACAGGTTAAAGATATACTCACCTTCGTTCCAACCCTACGTGAGCAACCGGCTTTTGCATCAACCAGTGCCACCTGGTACATCGATGGAAAAATAAACGGAAGAATAGCTGACCTGCAAATTGAAAAACTCCAGCTGGCAGGATTGGCTGATACCAGGGTGGATATGCAAGGAAGGATCACCGGCCTGCCCGACGCGGATAAACTGCAGGCAAACCTGGTGATACGCCAGCTTAGCAGCAGCCGTCGGGATATACTTTCTTTTTTACCGAAAGGTGCATTGCCTTCAACTATCAACCTGCCGGGCAGCATGAACCTGGCGGGTACAATCAAAGGCAACGGTTCACAAATGAATACCGACCTGTTGCTTACGACTGATATGGGGAATATTTCAGTAAAAGGAACTTTGCAGGATTATAGTAATGCACAACGCGCAAAGTATGACCTGGTATTGCGTGCTTCAGGAATGGACCTGAATGCTTTTTTGAAAGATACCTCTTATGGTCCTGTCAGTCTTTCTGTAACTGCTAGAGGAACAGGGTATGATATGAAAACAGCGGATGCTTCCGTGAAAGGCCTTGTCCATTCTGCTACCTATAAAAAATATGCCTATAAAGATCTTACGCTTGATGCAGCTATTGCCAACCAGGTGTTGACAGCTAAAGCAGAAATGACTGATCCGAATATTCATTTTGCAATGGATGCATCGGCCAATGTTTCCCGGGATTATCCTACTGATGTGAAACTGGAACTGATGGTAGATAGCATTAAAGCAAAAGAGTTGAACCTAAGCCCTGACCTGCTTACC
>DATAJQ010000284.1:0-30888 GCA_036262095.1 Chitinophagaceae bacterium
CCATGCCACTACCCAGACGAGTACCGGGGCAACCGCCGGTATTAACAGATCAGTGCTCCATTTTATTTTAGGAATATAATGCAGGGAGACAGCAGGCAGGGCAAGGTAAATGATCCAGGCATTGATACCTTTATGTGCATCAATGGGCAGCAGTTTACTTCGCCTGAACAGCATACCTGCCACTATGCAAATCCCGATCAGTAAAAAATTAGCCATAATTCTTATCCCAGGTTTCTTTTATCTGCCGCCCCATCTTTTGTGCAATAATGCTTGCCGCAATCAACTGCAATGCATGATACAACATCAACGGCAATATGATAATCCCGCTAAGCGTGCTTTGCGGAAACAATACTTTCGACATTACTGTTCCATGCACCAGCGATTTTTTGGAGCCGCAGAATATCACTGTTGTCCGGTCATTACGGGAGAAGTGCAAGAGGCGGCTGATGATATTCATCAATCCAAAAACAAGAAAGAACAGGATGATCATGCCTGCTGCCAGCAATAATATCCTTGTCATACCCAATCCGTCAAATAAATGCTCTGCAAATGATTTGCAGAATGAAGTATAGATAATGAGTAGGATGATCGACTGGTCAAACAGTTTCAATGTCTTGTTATGCTTTTCTGCAAAACGACCCAAATACCGGTGCAGAATAAGCCCCAGGGCAACAGGCAATAACACCTGCAGGCATAGCTTGAGCAGGATGGAAGAAACATCAAAGCTTCCTGTGTCTGCAGCAATGAACAGTCCTGTCCATAAAGGTGTAATAAAGATGCCCAGCATGCTGGAAAGGCTGGCATTGAAAATGGCAGCCGGAATATTTCCTTTCGCAATGGAAACCATCACTACCGAAGAAGATACGGTTGAAGGCAAAGCCGCCAGGAAGAAAATACCGAGCCATAATGGGAAGATGGAATCATGGAATAATGGCTTGATGAGAAGTATCAGTAAAGGGAATAATACAAAAGTGGTCAACTGTATCACCACATGCATTTTCCAGTTGCTAAGACCCGCCTTCATTTTTTCAGGACTTAACCGTAGCCCATAAAAAAGAAAGATGACAGATACGCCGTAGTTGGCTATTTCTTCAAGTGATACCGGTTCTTTTGCTATTCCTGGTCCGGGGAACAATGAAGCAAGGATCACCATCGCAATGATAGCGAGCAGGAATCCGTCAATGCCAAACCGGGATAATGTTGCTCTCAATAATTATGGTTTAGTTTTTCAGGGATGCGGGCAAAATTAATGAGAAAGGTCTTTCAACTGTATGTTCCTGAAATCAATTGGCTGTCCCTCGCTTTGAAAAGCGATATATCCTTCTTTCAAAGGCTTGCCATCCTGCTTCTGAGCCGGATCGAAGCGGTTTACTACTTCGCCGCCTATCTGCGGATGGGAATATTTCATCACTGTATCGCCATTGATGATATGGGTGATCAGTGAGTCGCCCAGTACGATCAGTTCTGCATCCACCCATTGAGCACCTCTGTATGTTTTGGAACTGGAATTGATACAGTGGCGGGTATCCAACTTCCCTTCATACACGATATGGGTGCCAGGTGAGCACATATTACCGGTAGGTCTCGGCTTACCATCATCCAACCCGCCCAGCAATTGCATTTCGATAGAGATAGGCCAGTCCTGCTCTTTAGGCATAGTGCGGGGATCCTGGGAATGATACATTACACCGCTGTTAAGAATAGTGTAAGAAGGTGCATCTTTTCTCCAATCTTCTACAAAACGGTATTGGAATTTGAGATGATAATGGGAAAAAGGTTTTTTATAATACAGGTGCCCGAATTGTTCATTAAAATGATCGTATTGATCATAGCGTACTTTCAGCAGGCCATCTTCCGCGCGGAAGGTGTTGCCAAAATTATCGCCCACTTCATGATGCTGTATTTTCACAAACCAGTCCTTGATATCCTTCCCGTTAAAAAGTGTGATCCATTTATCCTTGTTACCGGATGATGGGATTTGGGTCTTATCATTTTTCCAGGCAACAAGCAGGAGACTGATAAAGACTGTTATGGCAAGGAATGTTTTTATGGGCATAGCTATTTGTTTCCTCAAATTTATTCAAAGGGAATAAAAAAAGGCAGCCTGTGATCAACAAGCTGCCTTTTTTGGTATCTGTTCAGTATCAGGCTTCCATATAACTTTCCACCGGTTCACAAGTACAAACCAGGTGCCTGTCGCCATACGTGTTGTTCACCCGGGCTACAGAAGGCCAGAACTTGTTCAGCGTAACGTAATGAAGCGGGAATGCTGCTGTTTCACGCGTATAAGCGTGATCCCATTGAGTAGCGCAAACAATAGCTTGTGTATGTGGCGCGTGTTTCAGCGGGTTATCTTTTTTATCTGCTTTTCCTTCTTCAATAGCTTTTATTTCTTCGCGGATAGACAGCAGGGCATTGCAGAAGCGGTCAAGTTCGGCTTTGTCTTCACTTTCTGTTGGTTCGATCATGATCGTACCGGGAACAGGGAAGCTCATGGTAGGGGCATGGAACCCATAATCCATCAAGCGTTTGGCCACGTCTTCTGCTTCTATTTCGGCTGATTTCTTGAAAGGCCTGAGGTCAACGATGAACTCATGTGCACACTGACCATTATGGTTGGTATACAGGATATCATACTGTCCGTCGAGCCTTGCCCTCATATAGTTTGCATTGAGGATAGCGTATTCTGTAGCAGCTTTCACTCCTTCATTGCCCAGCATCCGGATATAGCCATAGGAAATAAGCAGGATGGAAGCTGATCCATAAGGAGCAGCCGATACAGCATGTTGCTTGGTACCGTCTTTCACTTCCACATGGCCAGGAAGGAAGGGCGCCAGGTGTTGTTTCACACAGATCGGTCCCATGCCGGGGCCACCGCCGCCGTGAGGGATAGCAAAGGTTTTATGGAGGTTAAGATGGCATACATCCGCACCGATCAAACCTGGAGCTGTCAATCCCACTTGTGCATTCATGTTTGCGCCATCCATATACACCTGTCCGCCGTGCTGGTGAATGATATTGGTGATCTCTTTCACGGTTTCTTCATACACGCCATAGGTGCTGGGGTAAGTGATCATGATACCGGCAAGGTTGGCTGCATGCAGTGCTGCTTTTTCTTTCAGGTCTTCGATATCAATATACCCATTGTCCAATGCTTTTACCACTACCACTTTCATACCGCACATCACGGCAGAAGCGGGGTTGGTGCCGTGTGCCGAGATAGGGATCAGCATCACATTGCGGTGATGATCGCCATTTGCTGCATGATAAGCCTTGATGGTAAGCAGGCCGGCATATTCACCTTGTGCGCCGCTATTGGGTTGCAGGCTGCAGGCATCAAATGCGGTGATCTCGCAGAGATACTTGCTGAGTTCGTCTACGATATGTTTATATCCTTCTGCCTGGTTGGCCGGCACAAAGGGGTGGATCTTGCTCCAGTGCGACCAGCTAAGCGGCATCATTTCGCTGGCAGCATTCAGCTTCATGGTGCAACTGCCAAGAGAGATCATGGAAGTGTTCAGGGAAAGGTCCTTATTCTCCAGCGATTTAATATAGCGCATCATCTGGCTTTCGCTGCGGTGTGTATTGAAAACCGGATGTGTAAGAAAGTCTGAAGTGCGTGTAAGGGAAGATGGGATATGGTCCAGCTCTGCATCATGACGGATATCGAAGGTCACCGGATCTGTGTCATTCTCGAAACAGTTGATAAGATCATAAAGATCACTCAGCTCAGTGGTCTCGTCGAGAGAGATGCCGATATGTTGCGCATCAATATGACGGAGATTGATCTGTTGTCTTTCTGCTTTGGCATGAATAGCTGCAGCGTCGGCAACTTTTACCGTGATGGTGTCGAAGAAGCTGGAAGAAGCCAGTTCAAATCCCATTTCTTCCAGCGTGTCTGCTACGGTTTGAGTAAGCAGTGCAATTCTTTTGGCAATATTTTTCATGCCTTCTGCGCCATGATACACGGCATACATGGCAGCCATATTGGCCAGCAAAGCCTGTGCGGTACAGATATTGGAGGTCGCTTTTTCCCTTTTGATATGCTGTTCCCTTGTTTGGAGAGCCATACGCAAAGCACGGTTGCCTTGTGCGTCTACGCTCACACCGATGATACGGCCAGGGATACTTCTTTTAAAATCATCTTTTGCAGCAAAGAAAGCTGCATGAGGGCCGCCATAGCCGAGAGGTACACCCAAACGTTGTGCAGAACCTATGGCCACATCAGCGCCGAGTTCGCCGGGAGGAGTGAGCAGGGTAAGCGCCAGCAGGTCAGTGGCCATGGCTACAAACCCGCCTGTTGCGTGTACTGCCTGAATGAACTGGCGGTAATCTTCAACAGACCCTTTATCGTTGGGGTATTGTACGATGGCGCCAAAATAAGATGCATCAATACTGGCAGTTGTATAATCACCTTCCACGATCTCGATACCTACAGGGGCTGAGCGGGTGATCAATACATCTTTTGTTTGAGGGAAGATAGCGCTGTCTACAAAAAAGCGGGGTCTTTCAATATGGTCCTGTTTGTTGAGCGTATTAAAGAACATGGTCATTGCCTCGGCAGCAGCAGTTGCCTCATCAAGGAGGGAGGCATTGGCAATAGGCAATGCAGTAAGATCGCTTACCATGGTCTGGAAGTTCAGCAGGCTTTCCAAACGGCCCTGTGAGATCTCTGCCTGGTAAGGAGTGTATTGGGTATACCAACCCGGGTTCTCAAAAATATTCCGGAGAATAACAGGAGGAGTGATGGTGTCATAATAGCCCTGGCCGATATAGCTTTTGAATACCTTATTCTTCATCGATACTTCTTTGATATGCTGAAGGTATTCGTTCTCACTCATGGCCCTGGGGATGTTCAGCGCCTGCTTCATCCGGATGGCTGGCGGAACGGTCTGGCTGATCAACTCGTCGAGGCTCGACGCTCCGATGGTATTCAGCATGGCTTTAGCATCCGCCTCACGGGGGCCGATATGCCGGGAAAGAAACTCGTTGGATTGTTGTTCGAACAGGTTCATAGCTCTAAAAATGTGGGATTTGTCAGTAATGACAGTTTGGCGATATAAGGGAATTGCAAAAAGTGATTACTTATTTGACTTATAGGGCACTTATATGACCTCCCTGGCTTAAAAGCGGTGCAAAGTTACGGGCTGGCATTCATAAAACGAGTGGGGTAGGGGAATAGTGGATAAGGAAGGGATAACTCGATGATACGTGCAAGATGAAGAGGTTGATAAACAGTTTGTTGTCCGTTGTCCGTTGACCGATCGCCAAAGTGCATGCCGGATGCTTAAGGCGGTCAACGATCAACGAACTACCAGGTAACCGGATTATATCATTTACTTTGCAGCATGGCAGGTGATCTATTGCAAAACTGGGAAAAGAAAAGCAAGGAAAGGCATAAGCTCTATGCCCGCTTTTTAAAGAATGCAGACAAGAATAAAGTATTGAAGCAGTTGCCCGATCTGCACGAGCAGGCTTTTGAAAAAGTGGATTGCCTGAAATGCGCCAATTGCTGCAAGAACTATTCCCCCCGCTTCAAAACCCCGGATGTAAAAAGGATCGCAAAGTATCTCCGCCTGAAGGAAAGCGTATTTATCGACACCTACCTGAAAGTGGATGAGGAAGGTGATTTTGTGACCAAATCACAACCCTGCCCTTTCCTGGGCGCTGATAACTATTGCAGCATTTACGATGAAAGGCCTTCCGATTGTCACCGCTTCCCGTACACAGATGAAGACGTGCTGGTGAAACGGCAGGCGCTTACACTGAAGAATATTACCTTTTGCCCGATCACCTATTATGTGGTAGAGAAATTAATGGAAGCAGAGAAAAGCCAATAACACTGCAATTAATATTCGAACTTCCGCAGGCTTGGTGCTTTAAACCAGGTTACGATCACTATCAACAAGGTCATTGTTCCGCCAAATACCACGGAAGGCACAACTCCCATTAATTTGGAAGCTACTCCGCTTTCAAACTGGCCCAGTTCATTGCTTGAGTTCACGAACATGGAACTTACGCTGCTTACTCTGCCCCGCATATTGTCGGGTGTTTTCAATTGCATAACAGTACCTCTTATTACCACACTGATCCCGTCCAGTACTCCTGCCAGCATCAGCACCATGAAAGAAAGGAAGAACCATTTTGACAAAGCAAAAAGGATAATGCAGATACCAAAGCCGCCTACGGCGAGAAAGAGTTTTTTGCCCTGCGCTTTTTTCAACGGAGCGATAGTGAGCAGCACTACCACAAAGATGGAACCGATATCACTGGCGGCATTCAGCCAGCCAAAACCCATTGGCCCCACTTTCAGTATATCGCTGGCATATACCGGCACCATGGCAACGGCGCCGCCAAATAGCACAGCAAACATATCGAGCGACATGGCGCCTAATAATTCCTTTGTTTTAAACACGAAACGCAAACCCTCTTTTACGCTTTCCAGGGTTTTCTTTTCCTTACTGGTTTCGCTGGCTGGTTTGGGTTTTAAACGGGTAAGGATAAAAAGTGCTGCAACAAGCATTGAGCAGATCACGGTGAGCGTTCCTGTATTGCCGATCAGGGCGATCAGGAAGCCGCCGGTGGCATGGCCTGATACAGATGCAGTGAGCCAGGTGCCCTGGCTCCAGGTAGTGGCGTTCTGTAATGTTTGCCGGGGCACGATATAGGCGATCATCGCAGAAAAAACAGGCCCGGCAAATGAACGGATGATGCCTGTGCAAAAGATCACCGCATAAATGCTGTAAACGATATAATGGGTCTGAAAATGATCGTGAACAAAAGAAGTGGAAAGGAACAGCAGCAAGCCTGCTGCGCTTAGATAAAAGAATACACTTCTAAGCAACAGGGTTCTTTTTTCACTGATATCAATGATGTGCCCTGAGTAAAGGGCCATTGAAAGTGCCGGTATCACTTCGGATAAGCCAATCAACCCGATCGCAAAAGGATCTTTGGTAAGCTGGTACACCCACCAGCCGACCAGTGTGCTCATCATGCGCAAAGACATGATGAAAGTGAATCTCCCTAATAAAAGGCTTCGGTATTCAGGTACACGTATGGCCGCAAAAGGATCGTCGGTGACCTGCTGAGTTGATTGTTCATCCATGGATGCTACGAAGATAAATAAAGATAGCTGATGATCGTAGATCGTTGACAGTTGACCGAATACCGGAGTGGCAGCAGGAAGTGGCTTAGGATACCTCGTTCAACGGGCAACGGGATCAGGGCAGCGTAATATAATGCTGCCCTCCTTCATAGTCCTTTCCCAATGCTTCAATGATCACCTGGAGGTGTTTTTCGTTGCCAAGGAAATCGGCATTGGAAGCATCCACAAAAAGTGTTTTGATGTTGTGCTGTTTGATGTAGTGGGTATAGGTTTCCTGGATATTGAATAAGTAATTGTCAGGAATATTCTGTTCGTAAGGACGATTCCTCTTTTTGATATTGGCCTGCAGGCGGTTGATAGGAGCGTGCAGGTAAATGAGCAGGTCTGGCTGCACCAGTTGCTGGTGAATGATGTCGAAAAGCCGCTGGTAAAGGCGGAACTCATCATCAGGCAAAGTGACTTTGGCAAACAGCAGGCACTTGGTAAATAGATAATCGGAGATAGTGAGTTGCTGGAACATGTCCTTTTGCTGCAGCAGTTCTTTCAACTGCTTGAAGCGCTCGGCCATGAAGAACAGTTCAAGCGGGAAGGCATATTGCTGGGGATTGGCATAAAACTTTGGGAGAAAGGGGTTGTCGGCAAATTCTTCCAGTATCAGCCTTGCGTTATAGTGTTTGCTGAGTAAATGTGCAAGGGTCGTTTTGCCGGCTCCTATATTGCCCTCTATGGTAATAAAATTATAAATCATGGTAGTGTGCCCGCAAAGTAACTGAAATGACAGGAAGGTTTGGAGAGATCGCTTCTTTTGTGGATAAATCCCACTGGGGTTCTGTGTTTTTTTCTTTGTAGTCTTCGTGTCTTAGTGGGATATTATTTCCACTAAGACACGAAGACCACAAAGTTTTACTTATTAGTTATAGCTTATTTACTGCGAGCTTGTCGGGACATTCTTTTAATAATTGCGAGATCTTTTTTTTCAAAACAGGGTGTTCATAATTTCCTGCGATCTCTGCGAGAGGGGTGAGAGCGAAGCGCCGGTTAGGTAATTGGGGATGTGGGATTTTTAAATGCGATTCGTTGAACACATCATGATTGAATAGCAGTATATCAATATCGATGATGCGCGGCCCATATTTTTCCAGGCGTACACGGCCGATGGATTTTTCAATTTCCAGCAACCTCTCCAGCAATTCACCGGCTCCCAGTATGGTTTCTACTAAAAGGGCCTGGTTGAGAAAAGCAGGCTGGTCATTCCTGCCCCAGGCTGCGGTTTCATATAAGGAAGAGCGGGCGATCACCTTTCCGCAATGTTTTTCGATCAGTTCCAAAGCCAGGGCCAGGCTGACCTCCGGCTGGCCCATGTTGCCGCCTGTCAATAAATATGCTTTGTTCATACTCGGACCCTTTTCCGGGGGCCAAATATCTTTATTTTTGGCCAAGGTTAAGACGTTCTTTATTTCATGAATACGGGTGTGATTCATTTTGGGGCTGCTTAAGCTTTTAACTGAATTGCTGCCTGATTGCGGAAATATTGAATAAAAGATTTTCTTTGGCTTTTTAAACGAGTTAGTATGCGTAATTTCTTTAAGATATTTTTTGCCTGCCTGCTGGCGCTGGTCATCTTTACGATCCTGGCTTTCTTCTTTTTTGTGGCAGCGCTGGGCGGACTTACATCGAAAGATAGACCCATGGTAGCTTCGCACTCCGTGCTGGTGCTTGATCTCAGCCAGCATTTTGCAGAGCAGGTGCAGCGTGATCCCTTCAATTTTATCAGCAGTGAAGAACGGGATGTACCGGGATTGTATGATATGGTGCGGTTGATACGATCTGCTAAAACCGATAAGAACATTTCAGGTATCTATATTCTGGCCAATGGCAATGGCAACAGTTATGCGGCCAGTGAGGAATTGAGGAATGCCCTTGCCGATTTTAAAACCAGCAATAAGTTCATACTGGCACATGGTGATATCATGTCTCAAAGTGCCTATGGGGTCGCGAATATCGCCGACAAAATATATGTAAGCCCGATGGGTTTCCTGGAATGGAGCGGCTATAGCGTGGAATATTTATTCCTGAAAGGGACATTGGAGAAACTGGATATAGAGCCACAGATCTTTTATGCCGGTAAATTCAAAAGCGCTACTGAGCCATTACGTACGGATAAAATGACGGAAGCGAACAAACTGCAGACTACCGTTTGGCTGAACGACCTGTACAGCGACCTGCTTTTGAAAACGGCTGCTGTAAGAAATATCGATACCGCCACGCTTCACCAGCTTGCCAACGAAGGGAAAATACAAACCGCTAAAGATGCTGCAGACAATAAACTCCTGGATGGGATAAAGTATGATGATGAAGTAAAAGATGAGATCAAGGCCAAACTGGGGATTGATAAGTATGAAAAGATCAATTTTATTACTGTGAACACTTATCTCGCCTCGGGAGCCATTCAAAATGTAAATGGAGAAAAGATCGCACTTATTTATGCAGAAGGGGATATCGTGGACGGAAGATCCGGACAGGGGGCGATCGGCAGTGAGAATTACCGGACCCTGATCCGTAAAGCCAGGCTGGATAAATCCATTAAAGCAATTGTATTCCGGATCAATTCCGGTGGTGGCAGTTCTCTGGCCAGCGAAAACATCTGGCGCGAGCTTTCCCTGGCCAAAAAAGAAAAACCTGTAGTGGTAAGTTTTGGTGATGTGGCAGCTTCAGGAGGTTATTATATCGGCTGCGGGGCCGACAGCATCTTCGCATTGCCGACAACGATCACCGGTTCAATTGGAGTGTTTGGCATTATTCCTAACATGGAAGGATTTTTCAAGAATAAAGCCGGCATCACCTTCGATGGAGTGAAAACAGGTCAGTATGCCGATGCAGGAGCATTCTACCGCCCGCTCAATGATAATGAAAAAAAGATGATGCAGGCCAGTGTTGATCTTATCTATGCACAGTTCAAGCAAAGAGTGGCTGAAGGCCGGAAAAAAGATACTGCATATATTGACAGCATCGCGCAGGGCCGTGTATGGACGGGTAAAAGAGCTATAGAACTCGGATTGATCGATCGCTTCGGCGGACTGCAGGATGCCGTGCAATGTGCTGCCCGCATGGCCGGTTTGAAAGAATATAAAGTGAGTGAATTCCCCGAACCACGAAGCCTGATGGATGAGATATTGGGCAAGAAAGATCCAATGAACTATGCCGGTAAAATGAAACAGGAAATAGGAGAAGACAACTACGCTATTTACCAGGAGCTGAAACGCGTGAAGGAAATGAGTAATGGAGTGCAGGCGAGGCTGCCGTTCAGGTTTGTGATACGTTGACGATGGCCGATCGTTTGTTATTTGTTTCACTTCTTCGGCCATCGGCCACTCGATCATCGGCCATCGGATTCGACCAACTCTAAACTTTTTAAAGTAGGTTTGCAGCCAATCATTTCCCATGCCCCAGCAATACAGTCAGGCAAAAGCACTATGGGCCATTACAAGGGCCAGCTTTAAAGCTATCTTTTCACAACCTACCGCTGTTGTGTTCAGTTTATTATTCCCGATCATTTTTATTTTGATATTCGGAGCTTTCGGAAATGGGGGAGGGCCAAGCTATCGTATTGCTTTTGAACCAGGCTCTGACACAACCAATGCTTTTTTTGGTGCATTGAAGATGAATCCCCTCCTGAAGTTTATAGCATACGAGGATACTGCTACGCTGAATAAAGACCTGGAAAAAGGGCAACTGACGGCTGTGCTTAATATCCGCCCGGTAAGCGATACCTTTTCCAAACAGCATGTAGTGGTAGGCATCCGCTCCACGTCTGCCAGTGGCAATACATTCGGTGGATTTATGCAGGCCCTGGATTATAATAAGCTAAAGTTTGAAAAGTTTTTATCCAGTGATAAAGAAGAATACGTGCATGTGGAAACACCTGTTATTTCTGCAGGAAAAAAATACAGGCAGATCGATTTTATCTTACCAGGTCAGTTAGGCTTTTCTATTTTATTCGCCACTTTGTTTGGGATATCTTTCACTTTTTTTACCCTGCGTGAGCAATTGGTGCTGAAACGCTTTTATGCATCGCCGGTCAGCCGCCTGAATATCCTGGTAGGGATCGGTATCAGCCGTTTGTTCTTCCAGTTGATGAACGTGGTTATACTGATCCTGTTTGGCCATTTCTTTCTCAACTTCACACTGCAGCATGGGGCTGTTACATTTTTTGAGATGGTGCTGATGTCAATATATATGCTTTTCCTGCTGATGGGAGTGGGGCTTATTTTCAGCAGCATCGTAAAAACAGATACGGCCATACCTTTGCTTATTAACTTATTCGGTTTTCCTCAAATGCTTTTGTCCGGCACTTTTTTCCCGGTCAATGTATTTCCGGAATGGTTGCAGAATATCTGTTATTTCCTGCCGCTCACCCAGTTCAACAACGCTGTCCGTAAAATATCTTTTGAAGGATTGCATATCTGGGATTGCTGGAGAGAGATCGGTATTCTTGGTATCTGGATAGTTATAGTGTATGCCATCACTATAAAAGTGATCAAATGGGAATAATTATTGAAAAGGTATTATTATGAGAGGGATTAAGCTGGTTATATTAAGTTTTGTTTTCTTATTCACGGTGGTATGGCTTATATCATTGCTGATCCCTTCCCGTGTGCGGATCTCACGCGCCGTTAATATTCATGCAAATAAAGACAGTATCCTCAGCATGGTAAAAGATCCAATACGCTGGAAAGAATGGTATCCCGGCCTGGACTCATCCAAGCCTTTATATGTAGAGGGCAGATTGAAAGGAGTGATCCTTAACGATAAAGATCCGAAACATCCCGTTTACCTCGAACTTGAAAAAGAAACTACTGATGAAGTAACGGCCCTGTTTGTGGGTGGCCGTATAAAACCGGTTGTCAATACCTGGAAAGCAATCAGCTATGCGCATTCTGATTCCCTCACACTGCAATGGTATATGGATTTTCAACTGCGCTGGTATCCCTGGGAAAAATTTGCAAGCCTACTGCTGGAGAAATCTTATGGCCCACCGATGGAAAAAGGGCTGAGCGATATAAAAAAGAGCGTTCAGGCTGACCTTTCATCCAATAATTAAAGGTGGCTGGCAGGTTATTTGTAGATTTAGCCAGTCAAAAATCTTTAAAAAATTATTTTATGAAATCAGTATTCCTCTTTATGCTTGCAATGACCAGCATGCTTTTCTCCTATGGTCAGCAAGATAAATCTAAACGCCCCAGTCCGCCTGCTCAGGCAAAAGAAACTCTTGGAAACGGCACTGTTGTTACGATCGACTACAGCCAGCCGGCAGTAAAAGGAAGGACCATCGGAAAAGACCTTGAGCCTATGGATGGCAAGGTATGGCGCGCCGGTGCCAATGAAACCACTGTGTTTGAAGTAAGCAAGCCTGTGAAAGTAGGCGGTAAGGAATTGCCCGCAGGCAAATACGGTCTTTTTGTTATTTCAAATGGTGGTGAATGGACATTTATCATCAATAAGATCTGGAACAAATGGGGTACCGAGTACACCGAGTCTGAGGACGTTGTAAGGGTGAAAGGAATGACTGGTAAATTGTCAACACCTTCAGAGAGACTTACTTATACAATAGATAAGAGTGGTAAAGTAACGCTTTCCTGGGGGGATATGCAAAGCTCCTTTAAGGTTGAATAAACCGGTCAATCCTACAATACAGCGGCCACAAAGAGTCATTTTCTTTGTGGCCGCTGTATTTTGCAGTCAGTGAAAGCGGTGAGTTTTTCATAAAAATGCAACGATAAGAGTAAGATCATTGTCAGGTATGGCAACCGAACAGATGGAGCAACAGAAATTGGTCAGGGACTGCCTGAAGGGAAAACCACAGGCGCAGCGGCAGCTTTATGAGTTGTATGCCGACACGATGCTGGGCGTCTGTTATCGTTATACCCGCTCCATGAGGGACGCAGAAGATGTTCTCCAGGAAGGATTTGTGAAAGTGTTCCATCATTTGAACCAATATAAACAGGAAGGGGAATTGGGGGCGTGGATCCGCCGGATCATGGTGAATACCGCACTTAATTTCCTGAAACGCCATCGTAAATACCAGGAGGAAATGTATTTCACGGAAGAATATCTCCATCCCGTCAGTCAGGAAGACCCGGCAGTTCGTCTGCATGCCAAAGAACTGGCCGATCTGGTTCGCCAGTTGCCACAAGGCTACCAGGTGATATTCAACCTGCACGCGGTGGAAGGATTCTCCCACGTGGAGATCGGGGAAATGCTGGGAATCAGCGACGGCACCTCCCGTTCACAGTATGCCAGGGCCAGGAACCTCCTGATCACCTGGTTGAAAAAATATTCCACGGATCACAAAAAGTCAAGTTATGCTGGAAAGTGAATTTGATAAACAGGTACAGCAGGAACTGGAAGGGCTGCAATTACGCCCCTCTACTGCTGTATGGGAAAACGTAGAAAAGGAGCTGCGACGTAAAAAAAGGCGGCGCTATATCGTTTTCTTTTGGCTACTGACCGGCCTCGGCCTGTTAGGCTACACCGGTTATCTCCTTACACAAAAAGGAAAACCCATCCTCGCGGAATCTTCCGGCAAACCTGCTGATCATTCCGCCAAAACTGTGCAACAACCTGCTGCGCAATCAACCCCGTCAGACATTATTCCATCAATACCATCAACCATTAAACCAACTGACAGCAGCAATCCTGTTGATCAGGCTATGCCATTAAATGAAACTTCACCTGCCGTTGCAACACAATCCGGAACACCTGCTGATCAGGAATTGAATGACAGGAAAACAACAGCTTTAGTTCCGGCTGATAAAAACAACAGAAAAAGAAAAACTGATAAAACGGAATTCCCTGTTGCAAAATCTGGCAACCAGGAAAAAGCAAATACGCAGGAAATAAAGGAGACAGAGAGCAGGAAAGAAACAGAAAGCAAGCCGGATGATGTGGCAGGGCAAACCCCGCCTGCAGCTACTGTGAAGGACAGTTCAAAAACGAAGATAGATAGCGCAGTGGCCGCTGTTCCTCCTCCGGCAGAAACGAAACCGCCAGTAGCTAAAAAGCAATCTTCGTCAAAGATCAGATGGTCGCTTGATCTGGGTGCCGGCGGTTCAGGGCCCATTAGCAGTCCATTCCTGATCGGCGAATCTAATAAAAGCGCGTTGGCATATAACCAGACTAGTGGAATGATCGTTTCGCCTGGTTCACCCCTTGTTACTCCACCGGTAGTGAACTATGGGCCAGTCTATTTTCCCCGCTCAGATATCAAGCCCGGGCCAACATTCCGTATTGGTGTGCTGGGTGAATGGGCCATATCCAAACGGAGCAGTATCGTTTCAGGTCTGCAGTACCAATATCTAAGCACTAATATCCGTACAGGTTCTTACAGGAACACAGCGCTTACGTTCGATAATTATGCTTCCCAACCAGTATCTGTAAGATCTTCCTACCAGGCAGGACTGCAAAAAACATTCACCAACCGTTTCCATTACCTGCAAATACCGCTTGAATTCCAGTGGCAGGTAAATAAAGGGAACAAGATGCCGGTCTTAGTGCATGCAGGCATGTCTGCGGGATATTTGCTTACTACCAATGCCCTTGTATACGATTCACTGCAAGGCGGCATCTATTATCATGATAAAAATGCATTCAACCATTTCCAGTTAAGCTTCAACACCGGTCTCGCTTTCCGTTTTGGAAACAACAAAGCCTTCCAGTGGAATATCGGGCCTGAAGCCTCAATGGGTTTGAGAAGCCAGGTGAAAGAAGAATATGATAAAAAGCAGTACCCGCTGTATTTAGGAATACGGGCGAGATTGTACTGGCCCAAAAAAAATCATTAATAAATCCCAGACTCCCTTCCCGTCTTCCCGCCTTACCGGTAAAACTTACCGGGAAGACGGGAAGGGAGAACTATTGATGGATGATTTAATCCGGTTCCCGGGTTTTCAAAAACTGTATATTCCGTTGCATACCCTTCCACTTTGTTCTGCTTAGTGGAGAATGCTTGAAAATTTTTTTAAATGTTTCTTCCGTCATCATTTCCCATTCCCTGCTTTTCAGGTTAAGTATCTCGGGAATGGGCGTGAATGCCTGTTCTTTATTAGGTTGGCTGAACCGGTTCCACGGACATACGTCCTGGCATGTATCACAGCCAAAAGCCCAGTCATCAAATTTATTTTTCATTTCGCCAGGGATCAGCATTTCCTTCAGTTCGATCGTGAAATAGGAAATGCATTTACTTCCGTCCACTACGTTGCCAGGGAGAATGGCTTCTGTAGGACAGGCATCCATGCAGCGGGTGCAGGTACCGCAATGGTCTTTGGCAAACGGGTCATCGTATTCCAGTTCCAGGTCGGTGATCAGCGTGGCAATAAAAAAGAAGGAGCCGCTCTTTGGAGTCAGTAAATTCCCATTCTTCCCGATCCACCCCAATCCGCTGCGTTGGGCCCAGCTTCTTTCTAGTACAGGCGCAGAATCTACAAAGCCACGGCCATTCACATCCCCGATGTTTTCCTGTATTTCAACAAGGAACCGGTTCATTTTTGCTCTGATCACTTCATGATAGTCATTTCCGAAAGCATATTTGGCAATTTTAGGAACATCGGGTTGCTGCTGTTTTGCCGGAAAATAATTCTGCAGCAGTGTGATCACTGAGCGGGCACCGGGTACCAGTTTCGTAGGGTCAACCCTTAGTTCAAAATGGTTTTCCATGTATTTCATAGCGCCATGCATGCCCTGGCCCAGCCATCGTTCCAGCCTTTTCGCGTCCTCATCCAGCCTTACGGCTTTGGCAATGCCGCAATAATCAAACCCCAGCCTTGCGGCGGCTTGCTTGATAAAGGCTGTATGATTACCTCGAAGATCCACTGTTGCGTATTGGGCACAAAGATACCCTGTAATATCTGGGATATTTTATGTAAAATTGTCGCTCTTGATTTTCAACCAACACCACCAAACCCACCCGCATGAAAGTCCAATCCATCCTGGTCATTTTGCTTGGCCTCTTCAGTTTTGAAATGGGCGCGCAGGAAAAAGCAAAGATCAAATTTGGCAAAGTAAGTCCCGAAGATTTCAAAGCTGTTTATCCGATCGATAACAATGCCAGCGCCGTTATCATTGGCGATATCGGCTCCACGGACTTTGTCGGTAACGATAAAGGAAGCTTTGCACTCGAGTTCAAGCGTTACTGCCGTGTACATATCCTCAATAAGAACGGGTATGATATCTCTAAAGTAGAGATACCGATCTATAAGGTAGATGAAGCAGAAGAAGAACTTACCTCTATTAAGGCCGTGACCTATAACCTGGAAAACGGCAAAGTGGTAGAAACCAAACTCGATCCCAAAAGCATATTCAAGGAAAAGATCAGTAAGAAGAAAGTGGTAAGGAAATTCACTTTTCCTGCTGTCCGTGAAGGTTCCATTATTGAATTTGAATACAAACTTAAATCCGATTTCCTGTTCAACCTGCGGCCCTGGGAATTCCAGGGCAGTTATCCTACACTCTGGAGTGAGTATATAGTGGGAATGCCTGAGTTCCTGAACTATGTTTCTTTAACGCAGGGTTACCAACCTTTTTATATAAAAGATCAAAAGGATAAAAGAGAGTCTTACAGCGTAGAGATAAAAAAGGAAAATGCAATGCTGAGTGGCAGCGATCGGATCAATTTTTCAGCAGGCGTTACTTTTTTCCGTTGGGTGATGAAGGATGTGCCGGCCTTAAAGGAAGAAAGCTATACTTCCACGCTCAGCAATCACGTTGCAAGGATCGAATTCCAGTTAGCCGAATACCGCGAGCCATTCATTCCTAAAAAAGTAATGAATACCTGGGCGGAAACTGCCAAACGCCTGCTTGACGAAGAAGATTTTGGCAAATCGCTACAGGAGGAAAATGAATGGCTGACTGAAGCAATATCAACCGCAGGTAAGAATGCCAAAACATCACTTGAGCAGGCAAAGAATATTTATGCATGGCTGCGGGATAATATGACCTGTACCAACTACAATTCCTTTTATACGACCAAATCGCTCAAAGCCACACTGAACAGTAAAAGCGGCAGTGAAGTGGAGATCAATCTGCTGTTGACGGCAATGCTGAAGAAATTGGGGATGGAAGCCGATCCTGTGATACTCAGTACCCGTTCGAACGGGTACGCATATGCTTTATACCCGCTGATCGACCGGTTCAATTATATTGTTACGCGGGTAGTGATCGACGGGAAAACCTATTACCTGGATGCCAGCAGACCCATGCTTGGCTTTAATAAGCTGGGTTATGATTGCTACAACGGTCATGCCCGGGTAATTGAACCCAATGCAGCCGGTATCGAATTCAAGCCGGAATCATTGATGGAAAAAGAGCTTACTTCTGTTCTGATTGTCAACGATGCCAATGGAAATCTGGTAGGCAATCTGCAGCATTCTCCCGGTTATTACTCTTCATACAGCCTGCGGTCGAGATTAAAGGAAAAAGGGCAGGACGCTTATTTCGCCGACCTTAAAAAAGAGGCGGGCGGAGAAATGGAAATAATGGAGCCTTCAATTGATTCTATCAACAATTATGAAGAGCCGCTGGCGATCAGATACCATTTCAAATTGCCTACTGATAAAGAGGATATCTGGTATTTCAATCCCATGTTCAGTGAGGGCTGGAAGGAAAACCCTTTCAAGTCAACAGAGCGCCTCTATCCTGTAGAAATGCCTTATGGTATTGACCAAACATTTTTGCTCCGCATGGATGTGCCGCCTGGTTATACAGTAGATGAGTTGCCTAAGCCGATCATAGTGAAATTGAACCCTGAAGATGAAGGTAATTTTGAATACAGGGCTGTAGAAAGCGCTGGTGTTATTTCCATCCGCTCAAGGATAAGGATTAGCCGCACCTTTTTTGCACCGGAAGAATATGTTATGCTTCGTGAGTTTTTCAACCTTGTGGTGAAAAAACACAATGAGCAGATCGTATTTAAAAAGAAAAAATAATGAAAGCAAGGTTGATAATCGGATGCCTGTTGCTGATCAGCTCAGCCCTGCTGCATGCAAGCGATGGAAAATATTCCGTTTCCGGCATCTCTCCGGTATTGCGGATAAATGCCCATGCTGTGGTGCGGCTGGAAGAATTGAAGTTTGAAATAAAAAGTGTAAAAGAAGCGGTGCAGACCAATCACTATGTGATCACTGTGTTCAATGAGAATGGTGATCGCTGGGCCCAGTTTTCTGAATACTATGACAACCTGCGAAGCATTGTATCTGCAGAAGGGATTCTGTATGATGCAAACGGTGCGCAGCTAAAAAAGGTGAAGAAAAAGGATATGAGTGATCTTAAAAGCACTTCTGAAGGAACGTTTGTAGACGACAGCAGGGTGAAGTTCCATAATTTTTACCAGCGCACCTATCCTTACACCGTCGAATACACTGTTGAGATCGCGTATAAATCTACCTTATTCTTTCCCATGTGGGCGCCACGTGCCAGTGGTGGTATAGCGGTGGAAAAAAGCAGCCTTTCTGTTGTATGCCCGGCAGATTACCAGTTCCGCTACCAATCGTTTTTATATAATGGTGAACCCATTGTCCAAAAAGAAAAAAATACACGTACTACCACCTGGTCGGTGAATAATCAACCGGCTATTACAAAAGAACCCTATTCTCCTCTATGGCATGAAATCTCCACTGTTGTAATACTCGGACCTACTGAATTCCAGGTAGAGAATTATAAAGGGAATATGATGAGCTGGAAAGATTTTGGAAAGTTCGTGTATTCATTGAAAGCGGGCCGCGATCAATTGCCCGACAATATCAAACAAGCTGTTCACCAGATTGCTGATGGCCTTGCCGATCCCCGGGAGAAAATAACCCGGCTGTATGAATATATGCAGAAGAATACCCGGTATATAGGTATACAGTTAGGTATTGGCAGTTGGCAACCTTTTGATGCAAAATATGTGGCTACAAATGGGTATGGCGATTGTAAAGCATTGGTGAATTATATGTACAGTCTGCTGAAAGAAGCCGGTATCAATTCTTACTATTCGCTGGTACGTGCGGGAAAATATGCCAACTATATCACCAGTGAGTTTCCTGCCCAGCAGTTCAATCATGTTATCCTTTGCGTACCACTTCAGAAAGATACTGTATGGCTGGAATGCACCAGTCAGACATTACCGGCAGGCTATCTGGGCGATTTTACAGAAGGCCGGTATGCTTTGCTGATAAATGAATCAGGAGGGGAACTGGTGCGAACACCGGAGTATGGTAAAAATGAAAATCTGCAAACCCGCCGCATTAAAGCTGTACTGGAAAATAACGGCACACTGCAGGTAACAGCAAATACCAGTTATGAAGGATTGCAGCAGGATGATATTCACGGACTGATCAATCATCTTTCCCCTGATAAGGTAAAAGAATACCTGCATGAACAATTGGACTTTGCTACTTATGAAGTGAATAAATTTGATTATAAAGAAAAGAAAACGGCAATTCCTTCTATCCTGGAAGCATTGGATATCAGCGTCAGCAATTATGCTACCATTACCGGTAAGCGGTTATTCATCATTCCTAATATTATGTCGCGCTCTTACCAGAAGCCGGCTGCAGACAGCACCCGCCGGTATGATATCCAGTTGGGAATAGCTTACACAGACACAGATACGGTAGAGATACAGTTGCCTGCCGGTTACGAAGCAGAAGCCCTTCCGGCCGATGTTTCGCTGAACACTACTTTCGGCACTTATAAAAGCACTACCAAACTGGCTGATGGGAAGATCTATTATTACCGCCGCATGGAGCAATCCTCCGGTCGCTTCCCTGCAGCCAATTATGCAGAGCTGGTAAAGTTTTATGAAACGATCTATAAAGCAGACAGGAGCAGGATCGTGCTGGTCAAAAACAAATAATTACAGGTGGCCGATCTCAATCCCCAATGTTGCAATTGCTTCAAGGTAAGTGAATGCGTGGGTGGCCCTGTTGCCTTTGGAAGTAGATGTATTTGCCAATGCATTTACGTACCGCACATAACCTGTTTTACCCGTCGCTTCCAGGAATAGCCTTTTGAACGGATAGAGCCGAAGCCCGGCCTCTGTGCTGATATTGTAACCTGCAATATGGAATTTATTGTTCAACCGGTCGCCCTTCCAGGTAAAATCAGTGCGCGGGATATTAATGCCGGCACCTGCTTTCCACATGAATTTAATGATGCTGCGTGTATGCGCATGATTTTGTAAACCATTGTACAAACGCACATAATTTATGTGCAACCAGTTGGCACCGTCAGAATGCTCAAAGTGTAAAAAAGTCTTAGGATTTAAAACACTGTCTCCATCCACTTTTACCCCCCCAATGGTACCCGTTACCCTGGCCGTTTGCCCGTCTGTTACAATATACTTGGTGTGATCAAAATTTATCTCGATGGCTTTTGAACGGGCTTTATCCAGGTAAAAACCGATGCGGTAATTGTATTGCGGAATGGAAACTTCTGTTGGTTTCTTATACACTGCATCAAAATCACCTGAGTCGTGTGCCTTTACACTGTGCAACGTAAAATTATCGCCATTGCTCATTTTAAAATGTATATCGCTGCGGCTGTAAGTGTCCACATTGTAACCCCATTGGAGGTAGATCCCCTTTATCCAGTGTTCTTTGTACTTTTTGTCTTGTGCGTGCAGTAGTATAGTGCCGGATAGCAATGCTATCAATAAAGCCGTTCTTTTCATTTTGCAAAATTAGGAGAAGAATCTTTACATGCAACAGACAGGGTTCATGTAGCACGATCGTACTCCTTAATCCTCAAGATGTAGCCGGTGAAACATCCGGTGCATCACCGGGGCCAGTATCACACCGATATTGGTAATAAAAACCACCCCGCTGAAGAGGGCATAAAAGGAGGAGAACCATTTTCCGCCGACCGTGGTGATCTCCACCACCGGCCCCATTCCACTTAAGATCATAGATGCATTATGCAGCGAATCGAGCCAGGGAATATTGGCAGTGTAGTGATAGCCGAAAATGCCGATCAGCAGGCAAACAAACAGAATACTCATCGCCAGCAGGATATTGTTCAATACCCGCCGGTAAAACACCCGCATAGGGGCCAGCTTCTGTTTGCGGTGTTCATACATAATGCAAGTCAGGGACAGGAAGGCTTTATCTGCTGATCAATGATTTTTTTTAATTCAAGGTGTATACCTGCTTTTTCCTCGGTGAGCAGGGATTTAGTAAAAACAAGATACGCATAACCCCTGCAAAAATCAATCATCGGCCAGGTGCCGAATAAACCCGGGCTTGCCAGGGCGGTCGCTTTCCCGTCTTTCTCTTCCACTGCCCAGCTTCCCAGGGTGTAGTTGAAACCTCCCGCAGCTTTGGGTGCGTATTTGATCTGGGAAGATTTGGTTTGTACCTGCATTAATGTGTTCACGGATTCTTCGCTGAGTATTTGTTTGCCATTGGCCTTTCCTTTATTGAGCAGCATCACCAGGAATCGCATATAATCGTCAGGCGTGGAATAAGCACCTCCGGAAGGATTCACTGGCCCTCCATCTGCGCTGGTAAAACTTGTTCTGCGCATGGCCAGCGGAGTAAACAGCTTTTGCTTGATCAGCACGTCGAACCTTTTCTTGCTGACCACTTCCAGCACCCTGCCGGCGATATTAAGGCCGATGGAACCGTACCAGAAATCGGTACCTGGGTTAGCCCTGATCTCCCTGGCTGCAAATGAGTTCACTTCCTCCTCCAGGGATTGAAATTTTTTCCGCTGGAAAAGCTTCTTTAAAAAATTGGCATCATCCTCGATGCCTGTCATCTGCGAAAGGCAATTGCGGATGGTGATATAGCTTTTCCCATAGCGGTCAAACTCAGGCAACCAACGACCGATCTTATCATCCAGGGAAAGCTTTCCTTCTTCAACAAATTGCATAACGAGAGCAGCAGTCAGCCATTTACTGCAACTGGCAATGGCAACCGGCTGGGCTGTTTTGGTGTTAAAATCACCCAACTCTTTCTTATAAACAAGGGTGTCGCCCTTCCAGATCATTGCTACTGCATTATTTCCCAATTGTTTCTGGCGGGATTGGAAGGCAGCGTCCAACTCAGCCGTATTAAGCTGGGCCTGAAGAGGCTGCAAGAATAACAGCAAAAGGGCTACGGGTATGACTTTCATGCAGATCGGAAGGGACTTGTATGACATTCTTACTGGATTTTTAAGTGCTAATTATACAAATAAGTCGAATTACGCGAATGGCGTGAATTCTGTAGGGACTAATAACGCTAATTAATTTGAATTATGTTATACAGTTTGTATGAATTGTATAACCGGTTCAACAACTCAAATCAACGATAATATTAGATATATGAACCTAGGAAATTTTACCATAAAAGCGGCTGAGGCCTTCCAGCAGGCACAGCAGATCGCCTTTAATGCCAAGAGCCCGAATATCGAAACGGAGCACTTGCTGAAGGCTTTGCTGGAGCAGGAAGATTCTCCCGTGGATTATTTATTGAAGAAAAATAATGTTACAGTCAACCTGGTGGATACCCGCCTGGACGAACTGATCAACAAACTTCCCAAAACCTCCGGTGATCCTGCCCAGCAGATCAGCCGGGAAGCCAACAACGTAGTGTTGCGGGCAGGGGCTGCCCTGAAGCAGTTCAATGATGAATTTGTGACACCCGAACATATCCTGCTGGCGATTGTGCAGGGGAATGATGAAACCGCCAAGCTGCTGAAAAATGCAGGCCTTACTGAAAAGGGGCTGGTAGCTGCTATTAAGGAATTACGTAAGGGAGAAACTGTTACTTCCCAAACACAAACCCAGGAATTCAACGCATTGAATAAATATGCGAAGAACCTGAATGAACTGGCACGCCAGGGAAAACTTGATCCTGTGATCGGCCGTGATGAAGAGATCCGGAGAACACTCCATATCCTCTCCCGCCGAACCAAGAACAATCCCATTCTTGTAGGTGAGCCCGGTGTTGGTAAAACAGCCATTGCTGAAGGTATCGCACATCGTATCGTGAATGGTGATGTGCCCGAAAACCTGAAATCAAAAGTGATCTATGCATTGGATATGGGCTTGCTGATCGCTGGTGCCAAATACAAAGGGGAATTTGAAGAAAGATTGAAAGGCGTGGTGAAAGAAGTGAGCGGCAGCGACGGAGAGATCATTTTGTTTATTGATGAGATACACACGCTGGTAGGTGCCGGTGGTGGCGAAGGCGCAATGGATGCAGCCAATATTCTGAAGCCTGCATTGTCGCGTGGTGAACTGCGTGCGGTGGGTGCTACCACTTTAAGTGAATACCAGAAATTTTTTGAAAAAGATAAAGCGCTTGAAAGGCGATTCCAGAAAGTGTTCATTGATGAACCGAGTGTGGAAGATGCTATTTCTATCCTGCGGGGATTGAAAGACCGTTATGAAACGCACCACCATGTGCGGATCAAAGACGAAGCGATCATTGCCGCCGTGGAATTGTCGAGCCGTTATATCACAGACCGTTTCCTGCCCGATAAAGCAATTGACCTGATTGATGAAAGCGCAGCGAAGCTCAGGCTCGAAATGAATTCCATGCCTGAAGAACTGGATACGCTGGAAAGGCAAATCCGCCAACTGGAAATAGAAAGGGAAGCGATCAAACGCGAGAATGATGAGGAAAAACTGAAACAGCTCAATACAGAGATTGCTAACCTGTCTGTGCAAAGAGATACGTTCAGAGCGAAATGGAAAGAGGAAAAAGAGATCGTGGAAAAAGTGCAGAGTGGCAAAGCCGCAATTGAACAGTTGAAACTGGAAGCTGAAAAGGCAGAGCGGGAGGGCGATTATGGTAAAGTAGCGGAGATCCGTTACGGTAAGATAAAAGAACAGGAAAAACAGATCAAGGATTATTCTGATCAACTGGCCGCCATCAGTGAAAATTCAAGGATCACGAAAGAAGAAGTGGACGCGGAAGATATAGCAGAAAGTGTGGCCAAGATCACCGGTATTCCTGTAAGCAAAATGATGCAGAGCGATAAAGAAAAATTACTGCATCTCGAAGAGCATCTGCATGAAAGGGTGGTGGGCCAGGATGAAGCGATCACTGCTGTCGCAGATGCTATCCGCCGCAGCCGTGCAGGATTGAATGATCCGAAGAAGCCGATCGGCTCATTTATTTTCCTTGGAACAACAGGTGTTGGTAAAACCGAACTGGCAAAGGCCCTGGCTGAATACCTGTTTGATGATGAAAGCATGATGACGAGGATCGATATGAGTGAATACCAGGAAAAACATACGGTGAGCAGGCTTGTTGGCGCACCTCCCGGTTATGTAGGTTATGATGAAGGTGGCCAGCTCACAGAAGCAGTGAGGAGAAAACCTTACAGTGTGGTATTACTCGATGAGATCGAGAAAGCACATCCTGATGTATGGAACGTGTTGTTGCAGGTACTCGATGATGGACGGTTGACCGACAATAAAGGAAGAGTAGTCAATTTTAAAAACACCATTATCATCATGACCAGCAATATCGGAAGTCACCTGATCATGGATGCTTTTGACAACGTTAATGAAAAGAATGTGGAAGAGGCTACAGAAAAAGCCAAGCTGGAAGTGATGAACCTGCTCCGGCAGACTATCCGCCCTGAATTCCTGAACAGGGTTGACGAGATCATTATGTTCCAGCCTCTGCTGAAGAAACAGATCATGGGTATTGTAAAGATCCAGTTAGGCAATCTGAAGCGACTGGTAGCACAAAGCGGCATTCAATTGGAGTTCAGTGATTATGCACTGGAGTATCTTGCTGACCAGGGATTCGATCCGCAATTCGGCGCAAGGCCATTGAAAAGGCTGATACAAAAAGAGATCGTCAACCAGTTGAGTAAAAGGATTCTTGCAGGGGATATTGATAAAACCCACCCGGTGCTGGTGGATGTATTTGATAACACGGTTGTGTTCAGGAATGAAACACCGGAACTGGAGAAAACAGGGAAGAAGTAAAATATCCCTTCATTGTCTAATGAAGTTTATATAGAAACGGCAAGGAACAATCCTTGCCGTTTTCGTTTACTAAATGATCTTATAATTTTTATACTCTCCCGGATACCACCCTGTCCATTTTCCCATAAACCTTTTAAAGCGGTCTTTCAATGAAGCATAACGGAGAGAAAGGTCGGGTTGGTAGCTCCAGTTTTGCTTTGCCACTCTATCCTGCATCACGGCCGGGTGAGTGCCTTCAAAAAGTGCTACAGGCTCGATCGCTTTTTCATACGTATACTGGTTCATGAAATCTGTATGCCCCTGTACCGCTCCTTCATCCGGATTATATAAACGGATCTTTGCTTTTTCCTTTTCTTTCAGCTCTTCCGGATATCTTACCCACCCGTAGTGATATACATAGGCATCCAGTAGTTTCACTCTCAGTTTCTCATTCGGTCTTTTGCGGAATCCCTGGGCATCACGGTAAGAAAATATATTCTTGTCGTTGCGTATGATCCTGATCTCGTGCCTGTACCAGGCGCTGTTGATGCCGACATAAGCATAAGAACCAAAGAAATGAATATAATTGAACAGGAATCCCTCCACTTTTCTATGGTGGAGATATTTTTCCATGGCTCCTTTTATCACAGGAAAATATTTTTCATGGATCACTTCATCGCCCTGTATATAAATGCACCAATCATATTTTGACGGAATGGCCTGAAAGGCTTTATCTGTTTCCACAGCCAGCACACGCCCTCCTTCTTTCAGGTTTTCATCCCATACGGTTTCGATAATGGTTACTTTGGGGTCAAGGCCACGCAGTATTCCCAGCGTATTGTCAGTGGAATCACCCACTGCCACGATCACTTCATCACATAAAGGAAGAATGGAACGGATGGCTTCTACAAAAGGATACCCTAGCTTCACACCGTTGCGCACGAAAGAGAAACCACAGACTTTCATTGTTCTTTAAGCAAGAATAAGAGGTGAAGAGCCCGGAGCTCTTCACCATTAAATGTGTTTACCACACAAAAGTAAGCTTATGACTCATTATTTCAGTGCAAACACAACATTCACTTCAAACCGCAGCTTCATCTTCTTGAAGTCTATCTGGGAACCACTTTCTGGGCTGGCCTGATCGCGCATCAGCATATTGCTTTGGGCAGAGCTCATGAAGTAAGGTTGCCATTCGGCAGGCTCATTGATAGTGATGGCTTCGCCCAGTTTTTCACCGATGGCTTCACTCAGGTACAACCCTTTTTCACGTGCGATCTGCACAGCTTTTATCTTCAGTTGTTTCCTGAATTCTGGCATCTTGCTATGACTGGTAGAAACGATCTGGAAATTTTTAGTGGCATCATCATCCAGCTTTTCTACCAGTTCATCCATCTGGCGGCTACCGGAAAACTTTACCTGGTAAGTGATCTGCGCGAGCATATCATTACCTTTTTTCTTTTTTTTCAGCTCATAATAATTGTTGTACCCTGAATAGGAAGCAATACTGATCAGCGAATCAGGCATGCCGATAGCCCTGCAGGCTGCCAGGAATGCTGCCCTGATGCTTTCCAGGTCTTTTTTGGACTCTCCTTTCTTCTGATATTCCATGAGGGTGATCTGGACATATATTTCATCCGGTACGATCTCCATTTCAGCGCTGCCGCTTACAGAAATGGTTTTAGGGAAAGGATTAACTGTGTACACAGGCTGGCCTTGTTGCGCCACACTGGTCTGAACTAACAATGCGAATGCGAGACTTGTCAAAATAGTTTTCATGATCAAACGTTTTTTACAAGATACGTTCTGCAAAATCATTACATAAGGCATTTGGCGTATTCACTTTTTTTTAGCAAATGCCAACTGATTGACTAAGATTTTCAATAGCTAAGGCAAAACTATAATTGTAAATAGCCCTTCCCGTCCTTCCCGCTTTACCGGTAAGTTTTTTGCCGGTAAAGCGGGAAGGACGGGAAGGGGATATATTGTAAACGGTGACCAGAACGGGTTAAAAAAAATGTTGATAAGTTATTGAGCACGGGACCTGTTTTTCCGATATTTTTAGAATATGCTAGACCATTACCAGCTTTTGCACACCATCTATTCTATTGTAAAAGAGGACCCGCAACCAGAGCAGTATGCCTGCCGGCCAAGGGAACTGATCCTTCGTCAATTTCAGGACTGGTCTTTTATCAGTGAGCAACTCAGGTTGCTGGAAGAAGAAGAGCTGGTAATTACTGAACAGCAGGATACACTGATTATCCGCATCACTTCCGCCGGGCTGGAGAAAGCAAAAGACGGCACCAACCTGGTTTGGGAATAACAATACAGGCTTATGATTGATTAGCCCGGTATTCATCGTATGAAGCCGGCATTACAATGCAGTTATTTTCTGTCTTTCCGATTTAAATCATGAACAGGAAATAATGATGGTCCTTCCTTGTGGAATTTATTATCCGGCCAATCAACAATCAAAATCAATCAACATGACTACCACAGCCGGAACTCCTGCCAGCATTGCTGCGCCTGTTTCCCAGTCCGAACGTATCACTGTCATTGATTCCCTTAGAGGATTTGCCATACTGGGCATATTGCTGATGAACATACCTGGGTTTGGCTTGCCCGGCCCTGCAGGCTTTGATCCTACTGTCCGGCATGAATTCGGCACGATCAATTTTACTGTCTGGCGCCTGGTGGAATGGATACCCGAAGGCACCCAGCGCGCTTTGTTTTCCATGCTGTTTGGTGCAGGGATCATTTTATTTATAGAAAGACAGGGGAAAAGGATAGAGGGGATAAGGCCGGCCGACTATTTTGTGCGCAGGCAGTTATGGTTGATGTTCTTCGGCCTGGTCGATGTTTATCTCCTGCTCTGGTGGGGAGATATCCTGTTTGATTATGGTGCTTATGGTTTAATGATATTCACGTTCCGCAAGCTTTCCCCCAAAGCTTTAATAATCGCAGCTTGCGTTTGTTTCCTGATGATGATGTTGAGGGAAACACGGGACCTGTATCAGGATAAAACCATGATCAGAAAAGGAGAGCGTGTGGCAGCAATTGATACCACTAAGACCAAACTCACGCTTCAGCAAAAAGAAGACCTGGGAGCTATGAAAGAGTTCATGGAAAATACGAAGCATGAAAAAAAGGTTGAGAAGATGGAGAAAGCTATCCGGAAAACCACTGGCAGTTACGCAGACCTGTATGAATTCAGAACGTCTATCTACCTGGATGTATTGGTAAAGTACATGTACATGAGTATATGGGATGTATTGCTGTTTATGTTTCTCGGCATGGCCTTTTTTAAATTGGGTATAATAACGGGGCAGGCATCTATTAAAATATACTGGCTGCTGGCTATTGTTGGGTTGGGGCTGGGCTTAACGATATCCTGGTTCCGGTTGCAATCATTGGTCAGATACCAGTTCAACTGGTTTGAGTATGTAAAGAATATCCAATTCGATTGGTATACAGTATCCCGCACCTTACGGTCTTTGGGAATCTTCGGATTGCTGATGCTCATGTACCGCTCAGGAGTGTTCAAATGGCTGTTTGCCCTAATGCGCCCGGTAGGGCAGATGGCTTTTACCAATTATCTTACCCAGTCACTGATCTGCGGTATCATTTTTTACGGAGTGGGATTTGGACTGTATGGAAAATTGCAGCGTTATGAAGTGTATTATGTGGTAGGGGCTGTTTGGCTGCTGCAGATCATCTGGAGCCGTATCTGGCTGCGCTACTTTTATTTTGGTCCGTTGGAATGGTTATGGCGAAGCCTGACGTATTGGAAGAAACAACCTTTTGCCAGGAAAGGGTAAGCATAAAAGAAACATGCACCGGCAAGAGGCCGGTGCATGTTTTCATCAGGAATAAAGTGAACAGTGGCTTATTTCAATTTGTTTACAACAACATCCTGAATAAGACGTGAGTTCTTGCTGATCTCGTATACTACAGGTTTGCCAGCTTTTCTGTCGGTAATTTCGAAAGTAACATCTACATCACCCAACTCATCTGTGTTCAGCATGAATTTTTTAGAGATGTTGGTTCCTTTCACATAATCTTTATACAATACGTTGTTGTACTCGTCGCGAACTACGATTGTATATTCGTTTTCAACTGTACCATTGTAGCTCAGGTGAAAAACAGGCTGATTTTTCAGGTTGCCGATAAATTTCAGCTCTACGCCGGTAGGGTTGGTTTCATTAGCTTGTGCAGCAGTAGCGAATACCAGTGTTAAACTAAGTACCAGGGCAACTGCAGCGATACGGGTGTTAGACAATAAATTTTTCATGACTTTACTTTTAGGGTTTATTTAAATCTTGTTTTTGACAAACTTTGATGGAGCAACCGGAAGCAAGTGAAATCGTGGGGCAAGCTTTCTGGTGATTTATGACCGGCTGACTGATGAACCGGTGTATTTTCTTTCTTGCTGACACAAAATTACGCCTGCGATATTCCTGCTGCAAACCAAAATATGACCGTTTTGGGAATGCTAAAGCAACGGGTCGTCTTCTGAAACCCTTTACTGGCAAGGGCTTTAACAAAAAAAAGGCGTGATGTCCAACCCGGTTTTTATGCTGGAATAAACAGGATGGAAATCCTTTTTATAAGAAAGCATGGTGTAAATACTCTACTGCCAGATGAAAACTTACCTGTTGCTGGCATAAAAATGGAATTGGAAATAGTTGGATTTGGGAAAGCAGACTATACTTGCAGCATTTTTAACAAAAGGCCTGCAAAGGCTGGCTGGGAATAGACTGACCGAGATGGCTGAAAAGCAAGACAGGACTATAATCCATTGATTTACAGATGTGGGAATGGCTGTTGGTAAAATTAGCTTTTTTGGGTATATGTCGGGTATTAAAATGTATTACCTTCAGCCGCCACGACAGGTAAAAGGGGTATATAAACTCAACTAAAATATAAGCAGATTGTTATATACCTGACGCCCCCGGACCGACAGAACGGAGAAAAGTCAAAAAGGAGAAACACTATTATGGCATTCAAAAAAGAGATCGAAGAGATCATTGAACCGAAAGACATTTTTGTAGGAAAAAAAGACGCCCCTGTTACACTGATGGAGTTTGGCGAGTACGAAAATGAAGATTGCGCAAAAGCAAACGAAGTGGTAAAGCAATTACTGGAAGAATATGAAGGAAAGATCCGCTTTAATTTCCGCCATTTCCCGCTGACCCTGGTTCACCAGCGCAGCATGAAAGCCGGAGAAGCCGCAGTAGCTGCAGGTCAGGAAGGCAAGTTCTGGGAAATGCACAATATTTTATTCAGCAACCGCCGCAGCCTGGGTACTACCAGCTTGAAATTGCATTCCAAGGAAGCCGGCGTTAAGAATAAGAAGTTCCTCGACGACCTGGTTAACGGCGTGTACGGCTGGCAGGTGCAGGATGATCTGAAAGAAGGTATTGACCGTGGTGTGAAAGAATTACCCGCGTTCTTTATCAACGATGAACCTTTTACAGGTAAGCCGACTTTTGCCAATCTTAGTGCAGCCATTGAACTGGCGCTTAAGAAAAGCAAGCGGAAGCCTGCTGCCAAGCAAAGAGCATAAGAAGTAAAAATTTAAAATTTAAAAGTAAAAACATTCCTATTATATCAGGAATTTTACTTTTGAATTTTGATTTTTTACTCCAGTACTGATAAAATAAAAAAGGGCATGAATTTCATGCCCTTTTTTATTTTATCAGTACTTCCGCAGATTACCAGCGGTTCTTTGCAAAAGAAGGCCTGTTGTTGCTATTGCTTCTTTCTTCACGTGGTTTTGCTACCATTACTTTGATAGCGCGTCCTTCTACCATACCACCATCCAGCTCAGCAATTGCTTTTTGTG
>DATAJQ010000285.1:0-5754 GCA_036262095.1 Chitinophagaceae bacterium
GCGACAATCCTGCTTTGTTTGGTGTGGACCTGGGTGGTTATCCCAATGCACGTACCTATAACCTAAGCATTCGCTGCAATTTTTAATGCCAAACCGAAAAAGAAGAATGATCATGAAATATATTGTCAAATACCTGATTGCCTCTGCCCTGCTTTTTACGATGCTGCTGGGAGTATCGTGTAAAAAAGCACTGGAAGAGAAGCCTTTTTCTTTCCTTTCCCCTGAAAATTTTTATAAATCGGAGAGTGATGCCAAAACAGCCATCAATGGTGTATATAATGTCCTGTATTCATGGGATATGTACATGCAGCCTTTCTGGAACCTGACAGTGCTGGATGATGATCATGTATCCGGAGCCGACTGGTACCTCGGCACATCAGGTGCCGGCAACCCACAGGGTTACTGGGGTGTGGATGGTCCCTGGGTAGGTTGCTACTCTATGATCGCACGGGCCAATACTGTACTGGAAAATGTAAGTAAAATGGAAGGGAATATTGATCCCGATATAAAGAACCGTATTATGGGTGAAGCGCATTTTCTGCGTGGCTGGGCTTACTTTCAACTGGTGCAATTGTACGGCGGCGTACCCATCAGACTGAAATCATTGGAGATCGATCAGGAATCAAGCAAGCCCCGCGCTTCAGTAGTGGAAACCTATGAAGTGGTTTTTGAAGAATTAAAAGAAGCAGAGACTCTCTTATTTCCCCGTGGACATGAAAAAGCGGGTGAACTGGGACGCGCTACCCAGGGACTGGCCAAAGCGTTTCTGGCCAAAGCCTATCTTACGATGGCTTCAGGTGCAGCAACCGGTGGGACCATTACCGTACGTGGTGGCCAGAACAACAATCTTTACGACTATCCTAAAAATGTAGTGGCAGGATTGGAAGGCGTCGATGCTCAATCTTATTTCGCTCTTGCCCGCGACAAGGCAATGGAAGTGATCCAAAGCCAGGAATACAGCCTGTTTACCAGTTGGAAAGACCTGTGGAATAAAGCCAACCGCAACAAACAGGAATATATGTGGGAAGTGCAATCGCTGGCCGGCACTGCATTCATCAATAACCTGCATAACTATTTCTCTGCTTATTCCAGTTTCGGCCGTGGGGCAGTATGGATGACCAATAATCATTACATGGATTATGAAGACCAGGACAAGCGTGTGCTGGATGGAGTGGCTCATAATTACCGGACCAATACCAACTACCCTTACTACTATCCATCCTGGCAGGCCGGTCTTTACCAGTCAGTAAATGGTGTAACGTACAATAACAATGGCAATACAGATAACCGCGCCTATATCATCAAGTATGCATCTGTAGCAGACAGCACAGTTGCCAACAGCGATGCGTATTATCCGCTCATGCGTTATTCAGAAGTGCTGCTGATATATGCAGAGGCAGCCAATGAGGCATCTAATGGCCCAACACCTGAAGCATATACTCATCTGAATGAAGTACGTGGCCGCGCCAATGCAACTGAAGCTCCTGCTGGCATGACACGCGATCAGTTCCGCAGTTTTGTGATCGCAGAAAGAGCGCGAGAGTTTGCACTGGAAGGTGTTCGTCGCTTTGATCTCATTCGATGGGGCATTTATCTCGATGTGATGAATAAGATTCAGATAGGTCAGAACAATATTTCCAAAGTAAGGGCAGCACGCAACCTGCTATTGCCTATTCCACAGGGAGAACTTAATAGCAACCGGGCCATTACTGCTAATAATCCCGGCTGGTAAACCAAAACTTTTCAAACAATAACCACTTGTTATATGAAACGAACACTTCAAATCTCTTTCTCTTCTGCGGCACTGGCAGTTTTACTGCTGACAATGCTGACAGTTGCCTGTAAAAAGGAGAAGCAGGAAGATACCAATCCACCTGTGATCACGGGTGTGACCAATCTGCTTGACAGGGGCAACATGCTGGAGTCAGCCGATTTTGATGAATGGATCATCATCAAAGGGCAGCACCTGGCAACCACTTTTAAAGTGGATTTTAATGGAGAGATCGCATCGGATTCACTGGTATATGCCAATGACAGCATTATTACTGTAAAGATTCCTAAAACACTTCCTGACCCGATCAATAATCCCATTACCGTATCTACCAAATACGGAACAGCTACCTATAATTTCCGCATTCTGCAACCACCGCCGGTCATCACAGGGTTTGATCCTGTAGCCGGCCCGGAAGGCACTCAGGTAAACATTCTTGGTGATTTCTTTAATGGTGTTACCAGTGTTAAGTTCAACGATGTGGAAGTGCCAATCATTTCAAAAGCTAAATCAACCATTACTGTACAGGTGCCACAGGGACAGACATACGGGTATGTTTATGTAACCACACCTGTGGGTACAGCGAAATCAGAAAAAGTATTCGGCTTCAAATTAGTTGTGTATGATGATGCACTTGCCAGTGGTTGGTCCAATACATCATGGAGCACAGCAACAGACTACGCACATGCTGATACCGTAAAAAGAGGGACCTATGCGCTGAAATCACCTTTTACAGGAGCCTGGGGAGCAGTGCGTGTAACCAAAGCTGCACCAGCAATTGATCTGACAGGGTATAGCGGTGTGAAATTTTCTATCTATGGTGGTGCTGGTTCGGAAGCCAAGAAAATAAAGCTGCTGATCAATGGCGTAACAACTACCGGCTATACCGTTACACTTAAAGCCGGTCAATGGACCGATTTTCAGATACCGCTTTCATCATTGGGAAATCCCACTGCACTAAGTACACTCACTTTCCAGGAGTTCAGTGGTATAAAACAACTGGTTTACTTTGACGATATTGGGCTTTATTAATTGTATCTAATCAATAGGCATGGTGCAAAAAGGGAATAAGCAATCAAACAGTATCAGGCTCCTGCTCACAGGAGCAATGCTGTTATGTATCGTTTTGCTGCAAGCGCAAAAGCCTTCTGATCCATTAGCCACTCAGGAAGCACGCCATTTGTATGCAGGCCTTGACCGGTTAAGTAAAGCGCATACTCTTTTTGGCCACCAGGATGCGCTGGCTTATGGCGTTGGGTGGAAAAGGATCAGTGGTAATAGCGATGTAAAGAATGTAACAGGCGATTATCCTGCTGTGTATGGCTGGGATCTCGGGCTGCTGGAATTGGATTCTTCCCGTAATCTCGATGGCATTCCGTTTAGCCTGATGCGTGATTATATCAGGCAGGGTTATGATCGGGAGGCAGTCATCACGATCAGTTGGCACTTGCGTAACCCGTTCAATCTTGAATCAGCCTGGGATACTGCTGCAGGGAGTGTGCGTGCCATACTTCCGGGAGGAGCAAAGCATGAAGTGTATAGAAGCTGGTTGGATAAACTGGCGAATTACCTGCGAAGCTTAAAAGGAAGTAATGGAAGATCCATTCCCATCCTGTTTCGTCCTTTCCATGAATTGACAGGCAACTGGTTCTGGTGGTGCCGTAATGTTTGCACACCCGAAGAGTTTATTGCCCTGTGGCGTTTTACTGTACAATACCTGCGCGATGCAAAAGGATTGCACCAGCTTTTGTTTGTATATAATACCGCTGAGTTTAAAGACGACGCCGATTTCCTGCTTCGTTATCCCGGAGATGATGTAGTGGATGTGCTCAGTTTTGATATGTATCAGCATGGTGATAACCGTGCAGCTTTCAGCAATGAAGCCCGCCGCCGCTTAGCCATCATCTGTAAACTGGCAGCAGACAAAAAGAAGATAGCTGCTTTTGCAGAAACAGGGTATGAAGCCATTCCCGATGCCACCTGGTGGACGGAGGCTTTATTGCCTGCCTTGCGCGGATTACCGGTAGCATGGGTACTTGTTTGGCGTAATCATGGGTATATGCCAAAAGAAAAAAAGATGCACCATTATGCCCCATACAAAGGACATCTCTCTTCCACCGATTTTATAAAATTTTATAACGACCCCCAGATAATGTTTGAACGTAAGCTGCGGGCTCAGCACATTTACCGGTAATGATATGAAGCTACAGTTGATTGACATGCTGATCATGCTCGCCTACCTGATCACGATGGTAGTAGTGGGCTTTTGGATGAGAAAAAGAGCCAGGCTTAATAAGGAAAGTTACCTGATGGGAGGCAAATCGCTTCCCTGGTACATGCTTGGATTGAGTGATGCCAGCGATATGTTTGATATCAGCGGCACCATGTGGATGGTAACTCTCTGCTTTGTATATGGTATGAAGAGTATCTGGATACCCTGGCTATGGCCTGTATTCAACCAGGTATTCATGATGATGTTTTTGTCAAAATGGCTAAGACGTTCCAATGCCAATACCGGTGCAGAATGGTTGAACACACGTTTTGGCACAACCGGCAAAGGTGTGAAAGGCGCTCATAGTGTGGTGGTGATATTCGCGCTCATTGGTTGCTTTGGTTTTCTGGCTTATGGGTTTATCGGGCTCGGAAAGTTCATCGAGATCTTTGTGCCCTGGGAAGCAGTAAGCGGTTATATCCCTTTTGATATTGCTCCTGCCTATGTTCCGCATTTTTATGGCATCGTGTTCACGCTGTTTGCAATGTTCTATTCCATTATCGGCGGCATGCACAGTATAGTGCTGGGCGATTTTATCAAGTATATGATCATGATCGTCGCCTGTGTATCAATAGCCGTGATCGCCATGACGCACCTGCATCAGCATGGGGGGCAGTTGCCGGTGCCTGATGGCTGGCTCAATCCATTTTTTGGCTGGGAGTTGGGGCTCAACTGGAGCACAACCATACCCGAAGCCAATCAGAAAATTGCAGATGATGGTTTCGGTCTGTTTGGTATTTTCTTTATGATGATGCTGTTCAAAGGCATTTTTGCCAGTCTTGCGGGTCCGGCGCCCAACTATGATATGCAGAAGATATTGTCTACCCGCTCGCCCAAGGAAGCCAGTAAGATGACAGGTTTCGTGTCGATCATTTTGTTGCCGGTACGCTATTCCATGATCATCGGGTTGACAGTACTTGCCTTGCTGTATTACAAACAAATGAAGCTTACCGGTGCTAATGGTACCGACTTTGAACGGATCCTGCCTGCAACTATTAATGAATTTTTACCGGCGGGTATTATGGGGCTGGTGCTTACCGGCCTGCTGGGTGCATTTATGGGCACTTTTTCCGGAACACTCAATGCAGCACAGGCATATATTATCAACGATGTGTACCTGCGTTATATCAATCCTTCGGCCAGCAACAAAAAAGTGATCAGGGCCAACTACCTGGTAGGGATTATAGTAGTGGCTATAGGTATTATACTGGGTTTTTTCGCACATGATGTAAATAGCGTGTTGCAATGGATAGTAGGTGGATTATATGGCGGTTATATAGCTGCCAATCTATTCAAATGGTACTGGTGGCGTTTTAATGCGCATGGTTTTTTCTGGGGTATGGCAAGCGGTATTGCAGGAGCGTTGGTATTCCTTAAAGTATTTGACGGGCTCTTCCTCTATATCTGGCCTGTATTGTTTTTGATATCTGTTGCCGGATGCCTGATCGGTACTTACACAGCACCGCCTGCAGATGTGGAAACACTGAAATCTTTTTATAAAACAGTAAAACCATGGGGCTTCTGGAAACCGGTGCATGATCAGGTGGCTGCTGAAGATCCTTTATTTGAACCCAACCGGCGATTCAAACTCGATATGTTTAATGTAGTGCTCGGCATTATTGCGCAATGCTGCCTCACTCTTTTACCAATGTATATCGTATTGTGGATGAAACTTCCCTTGCTGATCACCATTGCGATACTCACAGTGATC
>DATAJQ010000286.1:0-10805 GCA_036262095.1 Chitinophagaceae bacterium
AGATGTTGATAAACTCATGTTTATCCGCCGCACTTATCTCGGCAATTCCATGATCGTGCTGACAGAGCAGGGCAATCCTGTTACAGAACCTTCTCCGAATGGCACTACCACTTTTGCCGGTGATACCTGGAACGTGTATGCAGCGCGCAGGCAGGGCAACGGTACCAAGAGTGGAGGCATTCTTGTGATCAATAATAATAACAGCCTTACACGCGGTATTTGGGTGGATAATGACGGCTCTCCGAACGGAACCGCTACTTCTGGGTATAGTGACTGGAAGAACCAGGTGCTGGTAAACGCGCTGGACACCACTCAAAAAACTACGGTGGCTAATGATGGCCGTGTGCATGTATGGGCACCAGCACGTGGTTATGCGATCTGGGTACTCAAGTCAGAGTATGTTGGGGATGGTATTGCCCGCGGTGTTCAACCCAGGGCACCAATGCCGGCTGCTGAACCGGACCCAACAGAAAATGCTGTTCGTGCTTATCCCAATCCGGCTGTTTCACAGACAACGATTGAGTTCACCCTCGCAAAAACGGCTTCTGTCCGGTTGGAAATGTTTGATTCCAATGGCAGGTTGATACAGGTGCTGGCATCGGGTAAAATGAATAAGGGGAGATATCAATGTGAGTTTCGCAGCCCGGTGAATGGAATGTATACTTACCGGTTGAGACTGGATAATGAAGTGAAAACGGGGAGGGTGATGATAGGAAGATAAGTAAGACAAGTATTTGAAGGGGTTGGTGCAATCAATAATCCAGCTCCTTCAAATACCTGTTCATTTCTGACTTGGCCCTGTTCAATTCTTTTTCCAACTCCTCCATTCTTCTCTGGATCGCATAGATATCCGTTTTCTTTTTCTTTTCAGCAGTATTTACATAGCGGCTGATGCTGAGGTTAAATTCATTTTGCTCAATTTCAGAAGCAGTAGCGCGATGGGAATATTTCTCCATGCTTCCACCTCCGGCGAGAAAACTTTCATAAGTATCTACTATCCGGTCAATATGCGGGCGGCGCATCTTGTTCTGCTTTTTACCATTTTCCACTTCCTTGCCGGCATCTATGAACAGTACATCGCTGGTATGTTTTGCTTTATTGAAGATCAGAATAGCAGCGGATATGCCTGTTCCGAAAAATAAATTAGCGGGTAATCCGATCACTGCTTCCAATAAGTTATCAAGAACAAGACTTTCACGGATCTGCTTTTCTGTTCCCAACCTGAACAAAACGCCATGAGGCACCACTATCCCTGTTTTTCCATTTTCCGGTGCTGCAGTTTCCAGTGCATGCAGGATAAAGGCATAATTGCCTTTTGCTTGTGGCGGCATGCCGCGCCGGAAGCGGTGATAAGGATCTTTTGCCGCCTCCTTTGTATTAAAATCTTCATAAGAAAAAGGCGGGTTGCTGATGACTATATTAAATTTCATCAGTTCTCCGTTTTCCAGCAAAGCCGGTTTGCGGATAGTATCAGCTTTTTCCAATGTAAAGGAGGTAATGCCGTTTATGACCAGGTTCATCCGGGCGATATCCCAATTGTTCTTATCAATCTCCTGTCCATAAATAGTGCAATCAGGAGATGCACTTCCTTGTTTTACAGGGACCTGTTCCGCCAGTTTTGCCAATAATGAACCCGAGCCAAAGGCAGGATCACAAATGCTGTCGCCGGCCTGTGGTTTCATCAACATGGCCATTAGTATGCTCACTTCATCCGGTGTATATCCGTCGCCTCCTTTTTTTCCTGCATTGGCTGCAAAGCGTTCCAGCAGATAAGTAAAAGCACGGCTGATGATCCTATTATCGTAAGCAAGAAATGAGCGGAAATCCAGTTGCTTTTTACTGAAATCCGCGATCAGTTTTCTTAATCTCCGGTTACGTTCTTTCTGAGTTCCCAGTTTATCTGAATTGAAATCGACTCCGGCAAATATTTCTTTCAGGAGAACATTTTCTTCTGCTGTTTTTTCGAGGACTTTATTGATCAGGTTGCCAAGCTCTGCATGGCTCTTATGTTGACGGATAAAATCAAAGCTGCATTTATCAGGAATAACTATGCCATTAGCAAATTGGCTACCAGATGCATCGCCGAGATATTTAAAAAAGAAAAAGGAGAGGAGATATATTTTGTGTTCATGGTTGCCGAGGCTGCCGCGAAATGATTCACCGGCAGACCATAAAGCTGTATTTACATCTTCCTGAGTGGGGCGGTTCAATTCTGCAGTCATACGGTTTTGTCGTTTAGGCGGCTGTTGAGTACATTATTTACCAGCAACCGGAGATTGGACTGGTATTCTTCGAGCAATGAGCTGTACAGCTGATGTTGCTTTACCAGTTTGATCATCAGCTCCTGTTTCAGCAATGGAGGCACTGGCACGGGCAGTTCTTCAATAGCTTTTTTGGAAAGGTTGAGTGTGGTGGTGCCAGCCCTTTGCGAACTAAAATATTCCTGTGCCTGCGGACTGTTGATATACCAGGCGAGGAATGCAGGTTTTATTTGTGTGGTAGTGATACGTAATACCGTGAATGCAGAAGTGGCAGCCGCATGTGTGAACTGTGCTTCATACAACAGCGCTTTATTATTGGCCCCTTTTGACAGCACCAGTATATCACCTTTCTTCAGTAATTGCGCCGGTGGTATTTCATTCAGGGCAATTTTATAGGGAGCGCTGCGAAACTGAACGCTTCCGCTGGTCGTAAGGTCTTTTGCCTGGATGATAGCGCAGTCGCCATCCGGGTCATTTTCCATTCTACCCCGTAATGTATGACCGGTAAAGGCGGTCACTAGATCAGCAATTCTTGTCATTTCGTAATTCTTATACAGAGTGCATTCGTAAAGCCTTTCTATTATCGTAGTCTATCTTACATCACTTGCATAATGCATATACAGAACTGCCAAATTATTATTTTATAGGGAGAAAAACAAGGCTAGTTGATTCAAATTCAAAGATTTAATAGAAACATTACGGAATTGAACAAGAGCCAGGCGGATGTGGTTTTCACGTTTGAAATGGGAACAATGAATGGGTTTCAGGTTTTTAGTAGAAAAGCGGGTATTGGTAGAATTACTATAGGCTTTGTTTTTTCCTTGTCAGAAGCCAGATCAGCACTCCTGTTACACATAAACTGATCAGGGAAGCATAGAAGGATACATTGCTTTTCGATTTACCGGTATACAGTTCCGAAGAAGTCTTTCTTTCATCGCTCGATAAATAATAAGAAAAATTTTTATCTACCGAATCGAGTGCATTCAGGTATTCCGATGTTTTTTCAACCGGAATATGGTCTTGCAGCGCCTCGTATTCATAAGTGAGCATTACTTTTCTGAAACCATAATCATACCTCCCTTTCAAACGGAATGCATCATTTTGTATATACTCCTTTCCTTCGTCCATAGACCAGTCGGATGGGACATTTACAATTACTTCTTCTTCATATTTTGCCGGGTAGGTTATTGCAAAAGGCATTTTCCTTTTGGTATCTTTTGGCCTTTTAATAACTGAGCTTATTAAATATGGTGAAAAGAAAGCCTTTTTTATACCATCTTTCAACTCCCATAGATTCTCAATGGAGTAATATTCTTTTGTTATAAACGCCCCTGTGCTATCGTCTTCCTCGTAAGAAATGCTGTCTGCTTTGATGTCTTCATAATAACCGGCATAGAACTCACGATATGTTTTCATCATTTCATGGCGGCTTGAATTGTGGAAGGAGCTACGGGTATTGTCTGCGAAGCGACCAGTGTAATAAGTGGTAACAGTGAACCTGGCATCGCCCGACATATCGGTTACATCAAATTCTTCTTTTACTTTCACTTTACCAGGTTCTTTGCTATCTACTTTTGTAAGTTCTGTAGTTCCCGGTGCAATTACTAACCCATACTGGTAATCCGGGTAGGAGATCATGCTGATGGGCCCGCGTTGATAAGAGATGGTCGGATCGAACCAATAAATACGGTCATTCAATTTTACCTGTGTGGTTGCATGATCAAACATATTGGCTGCAGGCAACCACTCGTTAATGGATTGTTTATAGTAAGTATTGGTCAGCACCGGATAAGCTTCAATATCCAATGCATTCAGGATGGTGCAAAGAAGATAGCTTTTGTCTTTACAATCGCCGAACCGCTGTGCAAATATCTTATTAGGGTTATTGGGGCGGTGTGAATTTTCACCCACTTCTATTCCCATGTAACGTACTTCATCCTGCACAAAGCGGAGCGCGGCAGTAACTTGTTGTTCTGCTGTTGGGTTTGCTCGTTTTATTTCTGCTATCTTCTGCTGAAGAGCAGGAGATAGGCTCTTTTGGGAAGGGAATAGTCCCAGTGCCCAATCACTCACTTCCTGCCAGCTTTTATACTCACTTAATATGGCCCTGCTATACGGGTCATACCATTCCGGCAGGTTGTCCTGCATGTGCAAAGCCTGCAGATCCGAAAGCTTCCATTCGTAGCTGGTTTCCTGATCTTGTTTTTTTATATCAGGTGCTATTGTTGTCCCTTTGGTTTTAAGGGTCAGTGAATGTTGCTGCGGAGTGATCACTTTATAATAAAGGTTTGCGACAGGCACCCTGAAATTGAAATTGAATACACGATAAAATTTGCCTTTGAATACTGGATTGGACCCTTTAATTGTATAGCTGTATTCCACTATATCCCCCTTTCTCAGATCTTCCAGGATGAGCATTGCTGTAAGTGATCCATTGTATAAATGCTGATCAAGTTCTCTTTCCTGTTGGATCGTTTTTATTTTAGAAGGATTCAATTGGTTGATAACCTTGTTGGACCGGATAATACGGATCGTATGAAAGATCAACTGTTGATAGCTGGGCTCATAATCCACCGATATTTCAGATATATTCTGAACGCCTGCTTCTGTAAGTGCTTTCACCACTTTCCTGGTGTAAATCGCTCTCGGCTCAACTGATACCTGTTCCTCATATACCAGGTCCAGATAGCCATCTTCAGCGTCCTGTTCCAGCGGACTTTCGGAAAAGTCATAAGCTTGAATATTAACCCAGGAAGGTTCTTTCCCGGTTACAGGTTTTTGCGATTGTGCGTATAGAGCAAAGGAGCAAAGCAGCAAGGACAGGCTGAGGCGGAGGATTGGTGGTATCATCCGGCACAAAATAGAGAAATACTTTAAGATTGGAAAGCCTGGATTTACCTTGGCGAAGATGCCGGCAACAATTTGAAATAGGCAACCTTATACTTATCACCTGTCAGTGTTCCCTGTACTTCCGCTTTGCGGACCATATTGCAAAAGCCATCCTTTGCATGCGCATCTCCATATGAGTCAATATGCGTTCCATCCACGTAATAAGCTTTGCCGTTGACACGTACAGCCAATGCGCAATCGTCGCCCTTTAAACCCAACTGGCAGATACCGCAAGCAGCTTCCAGGGTGTCGATTTTTTTGGAAGGATCGGGGGTGTCTGTTTTAGGTTTGGTTGATTGAGCCGAAGCTGTCAGGGTTAAAGCAAAAGAGCAAATGAGGATATAAATGAATTTCATGATGCCTGTTTGTATAAAGATAAGGTATTATCGCTTTGAAGGAAATAGCTTGCATCTCCTTCTCAAATAATTATCTTAAGGCGCTCTCCGTTTTATAAACCCCCACAACTGCTCGTGCCATGTAATAAGGTTACCAATAAGAAAGTATTCCTTCAGGTTGTTCTTGATGCTGCTTCGCATAATACGCACTACCGTAGTTTTTTCTACTTCCCCCACTTCTTTTACACGAACCAGTAACTCAAGTGAAATAAAAGCCAGTGCAGCTCCGATAAGGAATAAAAAGTTCATGTCGTGCAGGGAAACCAGGTGCAGCACTTTGCTGAATCTCGGACCGATCCACTCTGCATTCACTACCAGTGAGCGGTCACTGAAATAATCAGCCAATAATCCTCCGACAATTGGAGCAATGGCAGAAAATATAGCTGTGACGATATTTTTTGTAGATAAATAAACAATTGAGTGCTCTTTGGGAGCTAGCTTCAGGCCAATATTGGTAAGGGATAGATTGATGCCTGCGGTGGCAACGCCGGTAAATATGTGAATGACCGCCAATAGCAGGAGATTAGCAATAAAGCGGGAATAGATCCCAACAAAACACCAGCCGATAATACATAAAATATATAATGGGGCTGTGATAGCCAGGACTGTTTTATTGCTGTATTTGTCGGAAAACCTTCCCCAGATCTGGATAGTGAAAATGCTGCAAAGCTGGCTGATAACAGTAAGGCCGATTACATAGGCCATCGACAGGTTCATTTCCCGCAGCATGAACACGGTAAAAAATGGAGTAGCAATATTCAATGCAAATACCCAGGCGGAATTGAATACCAGCAGTCGCCTGAAATTTGCATCCTTTAACGGCCGCTTCAGCAATTTGAATATATTTTCCCTTGCCAGGAATGACTGTGGTTCCGGTGTTCTGGAGAGCAGGAAAATGGCTCCCGATAAGCCGATCACACCGGCTGTAATAAACATAATGGAATAAGTAGTGAGTTCATATTGGGGATATTTGTTTTTTATGTAATCCACAAGGAAAGCCAGGCTAAGGCTCAGGATCACATTCAGTATCTGCATGTTTGAACTGCGGCGGGAGAAAAAACTACCCAACTGGCTTTCTGGCACAAGGTCTTTCATCCATGCATTCCAGCTAGGCCCTGCTATGGAACCAAATAAATAGAAGAAAAAAAGGAAAAAGATCACCAACTGTATAGAACCGGTAACAAAAAATGGCAAGGCTCCTACAATTACCAGGGGCAGACGGGCAATAATGGAACATATTACACTTATGGCGCGGCGATTGTTATATCTTCTCACCAGCCAGATCGAGATCAGTTGAAATACATTGGTAAGGGTAGGTAAAGATGCCAGTAGTCCTATCTGGAGATTGGAAGCGCCCAGCAATAATGCCAGTGCCACAAGAAAAGCGCCGCTTGTTAACGTGGTCATTGCTTCAGTTGTGAGCCCCTCCGTGCGAACCAGCTTCAAACCGGCTTGTACTTCCTGTTCTGTCAATGCTGTTTTTGGCCTGAGATTCATAGCTTCCTATCCGTTCAAGTAAATAAGATATAGCTGAGGTAATATGGATAGTCGGCAATGATTATACCAATTAAAAGGAATGGAAATACGCAACGATATATTGAATGGCGAACGTGTAAAAGACTGGCACCCGGAAGTTAACAACTGAAAAGGCTGACAGGAACAGCCTGCTGATAATCCATTACTACTACTCCAGAGCTGAAGATCTTTGTGCCTACCAATCGCAGCAAAGACCGGTCTCTTAATTGATGAAATAATGGTTTGCCTTCTCCAAGTATTACGGGATAGGTCCACAATATATATTCATCGATCAGCCCGGCCCGCATAAGGGATTGAGCCAGCTTGCTGCTTCCGAAAATGATCATATCTTTTCCCGGCATCTGTTTTAGCCTGATCACTTCCTGATCAGCGCTTCCCGTTACAAGAGTAGAATTGTACCAGCTAGTATTTTTTAATGTTCCGGAGAAAACGATCTTGGCATGCGTGTTCATCATGTCGGCAAAAGCCACGTCTTCCCTGGGAAATGACCTGTCCATTGCAACCGAAGGCCAGTATTTTGCCATGACATTGTAAGTTACTCTGCCCAGCAGGATGGTATCGGTAAGGGCCAGTTGCTCGCTGGCATATCTCGACATCTCATTGTTCCAGTAACTGAAGTGCCAGTCCAGTTCACAATGTGGCCCTGCGATAAAGCCATCCAGTGTAATATTCATTGATAGAATTAATTTCCTCATATTCCTGTTGCCGGGCATTAACCCTGCCGGCTTATTTATTGTCTTCCCGAAGGTTGGTAATAGAGGCAAACAACTCCGTTCTGATATGTTTCCGCTTTTATAGGTCTTAAAGCATGACGGTCCTTTATGTTCTCAAATAAAGATTTCCCTTTTGTCAGCATCAGCGGATGAATAAGAAACTGGTATTCATCCACCAGGCCAAGATTGATAAATGCCTGTGCAATGCTGGCGCTGCCAATGATCGCCATGTCTTTCCCCGGTCTTTGCTGCCATTTCCGGATCTCTTCTTTATTGATCTCTTTAACCAGTATCGAATTATTCCAGTGAACTTTTCCTAAGGTTCTGGAAAAAACGATCTTGGGTGTGTTGTGCATATACCGGATCATTTTTTCATCTTCTGTTGCAGGTGATGCATGGATCCAGTATTGCATCATGAACTGGTAGGTTAACCGGCCAAGCAGCAGTGTATCCACGCGGCTTTGCTGGTTGCTGATCTCGCGCAGCATTTCATCATTGAAGGTATCCTTCACCCAATTCATAGTATTACCGGGATCCGACATAAGCCCGTTAACCGTGATAAATTCAGAAACGATTATTTTTCTCATGGTTCAATTTCTCCTTTGCCTTAGCTAAGGCTTGGATTCAATGCCAGTTCTGCCTTGTCTTTATTAACAGTATTGCTTAACCTCATTTTCTTATGATAAAAAATATAAGAAACGGCTGCCAGGGCAATAGGGATAGGCATAAATATCCAATCGGTTGTGGGTTGCCCTGAAGCGAAGATGGACCAGGCAGCGCCTGCGAGATCAAATACCAATCCTGCATAAGCCCATTCTTTTAACCGGGGATAGCCGGGAACCAGGATGGCCACTACACCCAGTGCTTTGGCTACGCCAAGAAAAGGAAGGAGGTAGGCGGGCATGTTCATTTTTCGAAAGCCTTCAATAGATACGGGATCGGATATAATATTAGGAATAGCAGATCCCAGCATCAGGAGGGCAAACAGGCCGGTGAAGATCCAGTAGAGAGTTTTTGTCTTTTTCATATTTTGTTTTTTTAAATGATCAATCAGGTTTGTATAACAAAAGTATACAGGCCCGTCAAGGAACAGGGTGTGTGTATCTGACTTATTAAGGGGCCTCTTGCGACATTTTGATTCAGCGCATGTCGGTTATTTTGCTTAGATTTATTGTCCAAAAAATAAACGGATGAAGCATATATCCATCCTGGTGGTTAAAGAAGCTGTGTTAGCGAGCATTACAGATCCACGTTATATGTTTACTGCGGTAAATGATTTCCTGGTAAAAGCGGGAAAGCAACCATTATTCAAAGTGGAATTGGTTGGCCTGTCAAAAGAAGTTTTGCTTAACCAGGGATCATTCAGCGTGCATACAGATGTTTTGCTGAAAGATTTAAAGAAAACTGATCTGATCTTTGTTCCTGCTTTGAGTGGGGACCTGAGATCGACGTTGGATATAAACAAAGATTTTATTCCCTGGATCGTTAGCCAGCATCAGAAAGGTGCTGAAGTGGCCAGCCTTTGTATCGGGGCTTTTCTGCTGGCATCTACAGGTTTATTAAATGGAAAAAAATGCTCAACACATTGGATCTACGCCAATGAATTCAGGGAAATGTTCCCGGAAGTAACCCTGGTCGACGACAGGATCATTACAGAAGAGCAGGGGCTTTATTCCAGCGGAGGGGCCAGTTCTTACTGGAACCTGCTATTGTATCTGATCGAAAAATATACAGACAGGCAAATGGCCATCTTTGCTTCCAAGTTTTTCGCCATTGAAATTGACAGGAAAAGCCAGTCGCCTTTTATTATGTTCAATGGACAAAAAACGCATGAAGATGAGCCGATCAAACGGGCGCAGGAATATATCGAGAACAATATCATGGAAAAGATCACTATTGAAGAACTGGCAACGAGGTTTGCGATCGGACGTCGCCACTTTGAACGGAGATTTAAAAAAGCGACCAATAACACACCGGTTGAGTATATGCAACGGGTAAAAATTGAAGCTGCAAAAAAAGAACTTGAAACCAGCCGCAAAAATGTAACCGAGGTTATGTATGAAGTTGGTTACTCAGATACAAAAGCTTTCCGGACGGTATTCAAAAAGATCACCGGATTATCACCGCTCGATTATAAGAACAAGTATAATAAAAATGCCGCAGTAGCATAATTACTGTTCTTGCATAGCAGCCGGCCCCATTCAAAATATACCGGATCATTAATCTTCTTTAAAACAGAAATCTATCTTTTCGGTTTGCAAGCTTGTGTTGTCTTTTCAGCGTATAAACCGGTATAATGAACCTGTTTCAGACAACAAGCCTCCTTTTATATCAAAAAATACTTTGGCTTAATTTTTCGGGTATAATCTCGAAGACCTGCGTTTTGATCAACTCTTAAATCAATTATTATGGCTGAAACCGCTGTAAGGAGCCTGATCATTTCAAGCCCCGCATTCAAACATGAAGGAAATATACCGGCTAAATATACCTGTGAGGGAGAAGATATAAATCCTCCTTTGCAGATTGATGAAATTCCTCATGGCACACAAACACTTGCCTTGATAATGGAAGACCCGGATGCCCCAGGCACCACTTTTGATCACTGGCTGGTATGGAACATTCCGGTAGGCAGACATATTATCCAGGAACATTCCAATCCGGGCATCAGCGGCATGAACAGCGGAGGCAAAACCGGTTATCATGGTCCCTGCCCGCCATCAGGTTCGCACCGCTACTATTTCTATGTTTTTGCTTTGAGCCGTCATCTTGATCTTGGAGCAGGTGAAAGTAAAAAAGCCTTATTGCAGGAAATGGAAAAACATCTGCTGGCAAAAGGAAGCCTGATGGGAAGGTATCAGCGGGCGGGAAGGAAATAAAGAGACCGGCTGGCAGCAGACATCTATTATTGTAACAAGACAAGAGCAGTGCCGTGTGCATCAGTCTGGATATTGCCCGCGATGATGGATCCGGTGAAAGTCCGAAATGGATAAGGTTGAGCAAAATGAAATAGG
>DATAJQ010000287.1:0-2157 GCA_036262095.1 Chitinophagaceae bacterium
TGTTGCTGCACCAGCTTTTCCAGTTCGGCCAAATCTTCAGGGCTTGCTTCTCCGGCAATCTTACGGGTCAATAGTATCCAAAATTGTTCCTGGCTCATGCAGTTTGTATTACTTGCGTAATCAAAAGACAAAGCCCGGAAGGCGATACCCCTAAAAGAAAAAAATTATTTTTTGGAAGGCCTGGGTTCCTGCCGGAACACTTCCAACTGCATACATTTTCCCAGTCGCCGCATGGCGATGGTCATCTGAGCTTCAACGGTTTTTACAGAAATCTGCAACAGCTCAGCCACTTCTTTATATTTCAACCCATCATCTTTTACGAGTTTGAAGATGAGCCTGCAGCGGCTGGGCAGGTCTTCAATGGCCTGCTGGAGTTTTTGCATCAGCTCCTCAGTCATCATCAGTTTTTCAGGGTCGAAATAAACGCTGGGTAGTGGGACAAGCCATTCACCGGAGTCCAGGGCTTGCTGACGGCGTTCTTTCGCAATGCTATTCAAAGCCCTGTTTTTCACAGCCTTATATAGGTAGACCAGGGGAGATTCAATGGAGGGAAGCTTTTCTTTTTTCTCCCAGATATGAATGAATACATCGGAAACTACTTCCTGGGCGTGGTCATTGGATTTAAGAATTCCGAAGGCAAACTGGCAAAGGGGTTTATGAAGGAGCAGGAACAGTTTTTTATAGGCGTCTTCGCTTTGATGAAGAGCCACCTGATCAAGCAACCACTTTATGTGCAATACATCCTTCATGTGCCAAGGGTGTAAAAATATTGTTTAATCTACTAAGTGGAAATAATTAATTATTGTTTCGGCCAGGGGGAAAATAGCAGTTCCTGGTCAGGAAAATACATTATTCTACCGTTAGAATAACCGGGGTAGGTTATCAGTTGCTTTTATTTTAGCCAGTAAATGTATAAGTGATGTCTGACAATAATTATATGCTTCTCCTACAGGATCTGAAAGGGAAAATTCAACATGCCCGTCAAAGAGCGGTGCTTGCAGTGAATAGTGAGTTATTGCTTGCTTATTGGGAAATCGGGAATACCATTTTAATACAGCAAAAAAAGGAAGGCTGGGGAACAAAAGTCATCAGCCGGTTGATTGCTGATTTGAAGACGGAGTTTCCGGATATGAAGGGGCTTTCCCCGAGGAATTTTAAGTATATGAGGGCTTTTGCTGAAGCCTATCCCAAGTTTTCAGCTATTTATGGCGCTAAACTGCAAATATCTGAAAAACAGGAATTTATAATTGTGCAGCAACTTGCTGCACAATTACCATGGACGCATCACCAAGTGCTGCTCGATAAAACAAAAACGGAGGCAGAAAGAGTCTTTTATATTCGTAAAGCGGTAGAGAATGGCTGGAGCCGTAATATTCTGGCACATCAGATAAGCAATCAACTACATCTGAGGCAAGGCAATGCAATCACCAATTTTGAATTGACAATGCCTAAAATACAGTCCGATCTTGCAAATGAGACACTAAAGAATCCTTATTTATTCGATTTTCTAGGTACATCTGATAATAAAAAAGAATCAGAATTAGAAAAGGTCCTCATTCAACACATCAAACACTTCATGCTGGAATTAGGCCGTGGATTTGCTTATGTCGGTAATCAATACAATATCCGTGTGGAAGAAGATGAGTTTTTCCTTGATCTATTATTTTTTAACTACCGGTTAGACTGTTTCATCGTCCTCGAATTAAAAGTAGGAAAATTCAAACCAGAACGGCAAACTTAATTTCTATATCAACGTCGTAGACGCACAGATCAGGTTACCAAACCATAAGCCAACAATTGGAATATTATTATGTAAAAGCTCCAATCAAACAACCGTGAAATACGCATTGCAGAACATTCATTCCCCCATTGGAGTATCCACTTATGAATTAACGAATGCCCTGCCCAGTGAATTAAAAACTGATATGCCCACTATCGAGGAACTAGAAAAGGAAATAAAGAAAGAAACTCAAATTCACCGGCTTACTTCCCGAAAATCTTCCCGCTGATCCAATGCGCCAGATAAGCACTGCCTATACCCACAGCCGCTCCTGCCAGCACATCCGAAGGATAATGCTCTCCTGCATACATACGGGAATAGCCAGTCGCCCCTGCCCAGAGATAAGCAGGCACAGCGATATACCATTTTTTATACTG
>DATAJQ010000288.1:0-5842 GCA_036262095.1 Chitinophagaceae bacterium
GGTGATCAACAAACAACTAACAGCGTACAGAACAACTTTCTTCATAAATCAGTTTAAGGTCGCAAATATATTTTTCTTTCGGTTAAAGATAGGTTAAGAAGCTAGTAATAATTTTATTTGCTACTTTTGCGCCTCTCTGGCTGGTAAACAGGCGTTTTGCAAAGACGGATGGTCCGGCCAGGGCAAAGATAAGGCTGTTTTACAGCGCCGGATCCTTAGCTCAGACGGTTAGAGCATCTGACTCATAATCAGAGGGTCGCTGGTTCGATCCCAGCAGGATCCACTTGATTTTCAATCCGTTGTGAAAAGAACTTTACAGCGGATTTTTATTTGCACACGGTTTTATCTTCAGTGCTTGCATATTTTGATAGAATTTTTCCGAAACAGAGAAGACGAGTTTTTCTGGCTAAGTTGCGGTATGGAACATGCGTAAACTAGCCATTACCACCAAGACAACACTTAGGCGATCTCGTAACGAAGGGTTAATTAAATACACTCAGCCTAAACATAAATGGGATTTCTTCACGGGTACAATTCTTTTCGCTACCCATAGAAACAATGGCACAGGCCAAAGCAAGATTGAACAGATATATAAGGAATGAGATGCCTAATCTGAAAATAGAAATTCAGTAAAAGATAGTGTTGGACTCAAATTAAAGGTGATATAAAGCTTAAAGAGCCGCTGTAACGCGGCTTTTCTCTTTCCTGAATTAGTTTCAAGATATAAGCAGTGGGTTACTTAAGAATAATTGGATTTTTCAAATTAAGTTTATCATAAATCTTAATTTGATGCGGGCATATACTATACTTGCAAGTAAAATAAACAATGTTGTATCTGGAAAGCCGTTAGATGAGTGGGAATGGTGGGCTAGCGATCGCAACATTCGGCTTTCAAACGCCAATATCAGTGGTAATCTAAGTATTCAGTTTTCTCGCTCAGAAATTCCTTCTAAGATTTTTTTGCATTTTGAAGATTGCACTTTTCATGGTCAATTGAAAATTGATAATTTCAAGTATATTGAACAAATTACTTTTAATAGGTGCCAGTTCCTCTCTGCTGTCACCTTAAGTAATATTTCAGGGCGTTTGAGTTTAGGCGGACAAAATGAATTCCAAGATACAGCAACATTTATTTTTATGGATGCAACAGACCGTTTGTCTGTGTATGCTATCAATGATGCGATATTCGAAAAGGAATTGATTCTGTCGGGGAATGTCAAATCATTGACAATCACAAACTCAAAACATCGACGAACGGAAGATGATTCATCGTCAAGTCTATTGGATATACGAGTTAACAATTTACAGGCAGGCAATGTTACAATTAATCAATCGGAGTTCGAAAACCTAGCTTTTAGTGGCATGTCAACAATCGTAAATTTTGGCATAAATGCTTGCGTCTTCAAGGGGACAAGAATAGAGAATTTGCGACTCTCAGACATGTTCACAATTCATGATACTACCGTAGAGGATTTTTCTATATACTCGAAGGATCGAATTGAAGGGTCATTTTACTTTGTAAATCTCACAGTTGCTAACTCCTTTCGGTTTCGTTTAGATGGTGCAACACGGACAATAATTTCAAAGTCGAATTTTAAGTTTCTCTCGCTTTGGGGAAAAAACAGCTCAGAGTCTGCTCTAAATATTGAATCTTCCATGATAGCAAATTTTGCGTTTGAAAAAGTAACCAACTCGGGTCAAATTTCATTGCGGGAAATAGATTCAGATGGCGGAAAGTTCAAAATTGAATCTTCTAATCTGGGAAAGACTGACTTCATCTTTTGCGATTTTTCAAAAACCGTTTTAGAATTCGAAAACAGTAAACTTACAGAAGCATTTTTATCAGAATCTGATTTTCCGAAAAAGGTAATTAGAGGCGACAAGATTTCTTACAAACAAGCGCAACTGATTTTCGGACAGTTAACTACTGCATATCAGAAGCAAGGCGACACTGTAAGAGCCTTAGAGTATCAATCTAGGGAAATACAGTCACATTTTCGAGATTTAGTACTAAGCAAAAAAGTAACTCAAACTCGATTTAATCTATTTCTAAATTGGATTTCAAATGACTTCGGTAGAAGTTGGCTGCGAGGGGGTCTTTTCACTATAGGTATAGCTCTAATCTTTTATTATGCAGTGGTAATTTCAACGAATGAATACGGAATAGGGCTAGGTTTTAGTTATGATGAAAGGCTCGTTTCCAGCTTTTTCAATTTTTTGAATCCTTTACGTTTCTTTGATGCTGAATCTTTATTCAGGGATGCCAATGAACAATTCCTGACATTAAACGCAGGATCTCACGCGTTGGATTTATTTGGGCGGATAATGATTGCATACGGTATCTATCAAACTATCCAGGCATTTCGAAGGTATGGCCGAAAATAATTAGATTACTTGCTGCAGCTGCAGAATTTTGAAATTGTAATCATCAATCAAAACACTAGGTAAACTTTCAAGGTAAATTTCAATGGTTTTAACGCTAGAATGCCCGAGCATCGTGCTAATTGCTTTTATAGGGACTTCCTGCAATAGTGCCTGAGTCGCAAAGGTGTGGCGGCTTACATAGCTGGCTTCAGGAAAAGCATTCTGAAGGGAAGGATAGATTTGTCTATAGGGGAATGTATTGAGAGAGCAAGGTATTTTGAGTTTATTACCCCTGTATCCGTGTTTTTCTACCGTTAGTTATCCGGATTATTATAGTCCATGACCCGAAAGGCGGCTTCGGGCTGTTTTAGGCTTAAAGATAGCCCAATTCAATACTAGAGGCACTTTAACAATGCAATCCTCAACTACTAACAGTTACCATGAACTGTTTTTCATTAACCGTGATTAACAATAAACTCATTTTTACTCCTGAAATCCACTAAATGTTAAAACGGAATAACAGCCATTAACGGTGATTAACATCGCGTTCCGGCAATCACAATTGCCTTGCCTTAAGGCGGATGACGGTTTAGCTTTGTCCTGTCATTGAAACAATAACAGTTCAAACAAACCACACCAACTAAATAAAAAATTATGAAAAAGATCATCCTTACAATCGCTATTGCTGTTAGCTCTCTTGCTGTATTCGCTAATGAGACCAATGTAAACGCCTCTGTACTGAATACCTTCTCAAAAGATTTTGCAGGCGCCACTGAAGTCAACTGGACCAGCGGCAGCCAGTTTTACAAAGCAAGTTTCGTTTATAACGCACAGCATGTGACAGCATTTTATTCTTTCAATGGAGAAATGCTCGGACTGGCACGTAATATCAGTTCACTCGAACTGCCGATGCATTTACAAACTTCACTTAAAAAAGATTATGCCGGACGTTGGATCAGCGAACTTTTTGAGCTGTCGAATGCAGAAGGCACAAGCTACTATATTACCCTGGAGCAGGCTGATTCAAAACTGATCCTGAAATCAGAAGATGGAAGGACTTGGAGTGTTTATAAGAAAGCAGTGAAGTCTTAATCAACTCCCGGATTTTACCCATTACCATTAAACCAACCAACTTCGCTTTGAAGTATAGTCAGGAGAGCCCTGTCCCGCAAGGAGACAGGGCTCTCTGTTTAATGATCGTCGTTCTTTACACGCTGGTCAACGCCGGTGAATCTCCTTAACATTGGTTCAATAAACGCTGCCGTATGTTTTTGCCGGGATACTGCCCGTAACAACCAGCGGTACCGTTTTTTCCAATTCATACAGGTCAAACTGTTTGCTCATATCGATCGGATAATTTTTACGGATTCTTTTATAACAGTAAAAGGAGTTCATGAATAAGGATAAAAGAAAAGCACCCCATCGCAATCTGAATGCGCCGCGCAGGATTCGTTTGAATGCATACAAAGGAGAAAAGGATTTCTTCCACAAACTGCGATGCGCCATCAGTAATTGAGCCGCGGTTAATTGGCGGGGTTGAAAAGCAACATTATAGCCGTTGTAAAAATTCCAGTTTCTATCTTCTAAAATGCGGCCTTCCTGTTCCAGTTTGGTACGGATCGGCGTTCCCCGGAAAGGTGTCATGATACTGAGAAAGGGAACATCGATGCCGATCTCCATCAGTTGGTCGGCCATTTGGACAATACTCTTTTCATCGTCATGATCAAAACCGGCAATGAAACCGGCCATCACGGCAATACCCCGTTTCCGGATAGCCTTCACCGCAGTAGCGTAGTGGGCAATTTTATTTTGCCGCTTATTGGCATCGGAAAGTGAGTCGATCCCAAAGGATTCGATGCCCAGGAAAACACCAATGCAACCGGAAGCCTTCATCAGGTCCAGCAGCTCAGGGTCTTTGGCAATGTCCATGCTGGCTTGTGTAAGCCACCATTTCTTCAGTGGGATCATTTCCTGCAGCAGTTGCCTGATGTAGGGTCGCCTAATGGTAAGGTTGTCGTCCCAGAACCATACGATCTTTCGCTGCCACCAGTATTCAAACCGGTCGTACGAAGCGTCGCGGATCACATCTTTCACGGGCCGCAGCCTGAAACCGGGATTGAGTGAAGGCACAGTGCAGAAAGAGCAGGAGAAAGGACATCCCCGTGTGGCCTGTATCACTTTTTTAATGAAGAAAGAAGAGGGTAGCAGGTCATACCTTGGCGTAGGCAGGTCCTGCATATCACAGGGTGTACCTTTATATTCCTGCTTTAATGTTCCATTTTCCACATTATCCAGTAAGACAGGCCACATATTTTCAGCTTCACCGGTAATGATGGCATCAAAATAACGGAGCGCTTCATCCTGGCAATAGGTTACATGCGGACCTCCGGCAACTAAGATCTTTCCTTTTTTACGAAAGCCGGCGGCCAATTCGTAGGCTGCCATGGCAAAGCCGCTGAAGAAGGAGATGGCGATGAGGTCGGCGTCGGTATTCATATCTATTTTATCAACCTGTTGATGAAATACCCGCACCTGATGTTTCGGGGGAGTGATCGCAGCTAAATGAATACCCGTGATGGGCGGTACAAAATCTCTTTCGTGACCGAACTCATACCGCTGCACGTAAGCGATGATAATATCAATTTTCATGGGAGGGGCTGGTTTTACAATGAAATAAAAAGTACTTTTAAATACAAAGTAAAATAAAATTCAGTATTACACAAGCACAAAGGCGAAATTTCAGGAATCTAATTGAAGAGCGGATTAAGAAATGATCAGCTGTTATTTTGGGTACCGACCCTAAGCAACAGGGGAGAAACCCTTGTTAATGCTGCAAATCCTTTCGGCTATGACCTGCGATATCAAAAAACACAAACGGGCCGATAAAACGGCCCGGTGATAATCATTTGATTGGCTCCAGCGCAATCCACAAAGTTTGATCAGTAAGCTGGAAATTCAAAAAAGTATATAAGCGACTAAGTACGAGTAAATTATAAATACTATTTAATCTCCTCAAAATCAATATAATCCCCCGCCGGCTTCGGCCTGGAACCACTTCCTGGCTGCTGCGCCTGTGCACTTTGACCACCCTGCTGTTGCCGCATCTGCTCCTGCATTGTTTCATGCATCTGCCTAAACTGCTGCTTCATCTTCCTGCTCGCCCGGTACACCGGAATAATGAACTTAAAAATCAGGTTATATAGAAACCAGGCCAGTAAAATATATAAGATCGTCGTCCACATGCAACAAAGCTACAACACAATCCATAACCAGCCCTCTCATCACCTTAATACTTCGTTAAAGGCCGGTGAGTGAGAGCCTGGCATCGGTGAATAGGATAAGTTTTGGAACGAATACCTTTATTTCCTTACTTTTGCATCGGAAAAAGGCAGTAAGAAGGGAACGGAGAACGTTCCCTTCTTCTATTATCTACTATGAGCACAGAAGGATATATACAGGTACTGGAGCAGAAAGTAAA
>DATAJQ010000289.1:0-16277 GCA_036262095.1 Chitinophagaceae bacterium
ACAGCCGGGTTTTTGTACCACCCATGCACCGCAGGCATTTCCCAACCTGCATGCTTTATACAGGTCCCATCCCTGCAGATAACCATAAATGAATCCGCTGGCAAATGCATCACCGGCTCCCAGCACATTGAGTATCTCTACCGGGAAACCAGGTACATCCTGCTTCCGTCCATCTTTATAATAAATGGTCGCACCCTTTGCTCCGCGCTTCACGATCAATATTTCAGGACCGGCCTGGATGATCTTTTGAATGGATTCTTCAATATTCCCTTTGATCTCGGGAGCAGAGATCTGCTGGTGTTCGATATTTACCTGGCTGGCGTTTTCGAGTGTAGCAGCCAGTATTTCCTCTTCAGTGCCGATAGCGATCTTTACTTTTGGGAGCACGGCCCTGATCATTAAACCAAATGACCGGACATCTTTCCATTGGTCAGCTCTGAAGTCTATATCCAGTACCACATCCACATGGTGCTCGTTGGCCTGCTCCAATGCATAAAAGACTGCGCTGCGGCTTGGTTCAACATTCAATGCAGTAGCGGATATTTCCAGCATCCGGTATTGATCTATCCTGGCAGCGATCACATCGTCGATGGTAACCTGGCTGTCTGCTGCATTGTCCCTGTAGAAAACCAGTGGAAACCGATCAGGTGGTTCAATGCCCAGCACCACTGCGCTTGAGCGTGCTGCTTTTATGCGGGCGATCGTGTCTGTATTCACCTTTTGCTTTTTCAGGAAGGCAAGGATGAACTCACCGATCTTGTCATCACCTACGCCTGTGAGCAATGAAACGCTTGCTCCAAGCCGGCTGGCGCCCACAGCGATATTCAATGGCGATCCGCCCACAAATGCATCAAACCCTTTTATCTCGATGAAATCGGCACCTATATTCTGGGAATAGAGGTCGATAGAAGAGCGGCCGAAAGTGATAAGGTCAAATTTCTTGTTTTCCATTTTGTTTCAATTGTTCATTGAAGAATTAACCATCGGTATTCTTGGATCAGTTCCTTTCCAGGAACCGAAGATCCAGTTGTGATCAGGGTCGGGTGTATTGGCTAGTGATTGATCACTTCCTGCAAGAAAGTTGAGATAATAGCAATGATAACCATGCGCTGCTGCTACCGGGTGATATCCCTTGGGCACGAGCACAGCATCGTTTGTTTTCACCTGCATCAATTCATTCAGGCTTCCATCGCTGGTATACACCTGCTGAATAGCGTAACCCTGTTCTTTATTTATCTTATAGAAATAGATCTCTTCGAGATTGCTTTCAATTACATTTCCTTCGGCATCTGTTTTTCTTTCATCATGCTTATGTGCCGGGAATGAGCTCCAGTTGCCCGATGGTGTGTACACTTCCACGGCAATGATGCGGCTGCATCCGAACCCTGGTTCCACCAGGCTATTGATCTGCCTTGTTGCATTGTCTCCACCCCGGATCTCGATCGCTGCTTCTTCGGGACGTTTGAAACGTGCAGGAAAATCATCGTGGGCGATGCACCAACCTGCGGCTATATCGAGCCATTCACTTTCAGCCGTTATTTTAAAAGAAGTGTTACGCGGCAGGTAAAGACTATGGGCGATTCCTTCAAAAACACTTTTTCTTCCATTCTCAGTTTTCCAATTGCCTTTATCGGTAACAGCACTGTAATTGCCGCTGAGAAGCACGAAGGCAAATTCATATTCACCAGTATTCCCTTCCCAGCTTTCTCCTTTCTGCATTAATCTTGCTTCAAAATTGAGGTGCGTCCATCCCGCATCTGTGGTCGTTATTTTCTGGTACACCCCGGATGCTCTTAAGGGATGTTTAACCAGTTTATATGTTTTCCGGGTTTGCATGTATATTAATTTGTTTTGAATAAGGTTTTTTTATTGGAAATGGATGATGCCTGCCCGATGCATCCCAACACATCAAACCGTTGGATCATGAATTCCCTGTAGGCTTCCATATATTTCTTTCCAGGCACAATGGGATCGAATAATTCAGGCTGTTCGGCAAAAAAACTTCTGTGTATCCTGGTCCATAAGAGACGCAGATCAGTAGCGATATTTACTTTGCATATTCCATAACGGATGGCTTTTTGCAATTCGCCATCGCTTACCCCACTGGCATTTTCTTTCAGCTTCCCGCCATATTGATTGATAGCGGCCACATCGCTGCTGCTCACACTGGAACTTCCGTGCAACACCAGTGGATGTCCCGGTAATTGTTCCTGTATCTTTTCCAATACCCGAAACTGTAACCCCTGTCCGCCACTGAATTTATAAGCGCCATGGCTGGTGCCTACTGCTACAGCCAGGCTATCGCAACCACTGCGCTCCACAAATTCACGGGCCTGTTCAGGATTGGTATACCTGGCCATCGATTCGTCAATGGAAAGATCATCTTCCACGCCGCTTAATACGCCAAGCTCAGCTTCTACAAAAACGTTCTTCTGATGGGCAGCCTTTGTAACGGCACTTGTTCTTTTGATATTTATTTCAAATGGATCATGAGAAGCATCGATCATTACAGACGAATAACCCTGATCGATTGCACTGAATGCATGTTCTTCAGTTCCGTGATCAAGATGGATGGAATAGACCACTTCCGGGTAGATATGTGCAGCGGCCTGTATCATTGATTGCAGCATCTGAGGGTGTGCATAGTTCCTTGCTACCGGCGTAAGCTGAACAATAACAGGAGTGTGGGAAACCTGTGCTGCTGCAAACAACCCGTGAACCTGCTCCATGGTAAATACATTCACGGCAGCAATGGCATATTTGCCATAACAGTGATCGAATAATATTTTAGGTGATACCAGCATCTTGATTCTTTATCTGCTACTTAGGAAATTGAATAGCACTGTCGTTCAGCTCAAATTTGTTTGCTTTCAGCAAGCTGTACATTTCTGCACCTGCGAGTAATAATGGGCCATAACTATGGGCCGCATATTTGTTTACGGGACGGTGGTAATAAAAAGCAGGATCGAAGCCCATTCCTGTCCCCACGCAAGTGCCTTCTACCTGGCCGGCATCATTCACCTTTGAGGCAACGGCATTCCAGGCAAGCAATACCATCGGGCCATAAGCGGTTTTGTCGAGCCATCCGCGATTGATCGCCCTCGCGATGGAATACGTATAGATCGCTGTGCAGGATGTTTCGAGGTAAGAATCGTTCTTGTCCAGCAACTGATGCCAGAAGCCTGTTCCATCCTGTAACGCTGCCAATCCTTTTACATGAGCGCGCAATAATTCCACCACAGCATTTCTTCCCGGGTGACTGGCCGGCAAAACGTCGAGCAGTTCCACGATCGTCATCAATGCCCAGCCATTAGCTCTTCCCCAATGAAATTCAGGATGCGGGTTCATATCCTGCACCCATCCGTGCATGAAAATCCCTTTTTGCTTATTGAACATCCTTCCTGCAAAAGCAAGCACCTGTTTTACTGCTTCATCGTAATAGCGTGTTTGCCCGGTGAGCTTACCCATCTGGGCCAGTGCAGGCACGCTCATGAAAAGATCATCCAGCCAGAGTGTATTGGGGAAGGGCCTGTTCCGTGCAAGTGTCCCGTCTTTCAGGCGGTATTCTTTTGTAGTGATGTAACTGATATAGTTATCGATTATCGGCCTTGTATTAACTTTTATACCGGCACTGATCGATTTGATCATAGCAGCACACATGGCACCGGCATCATCCAATGCATGCGGGTGAATGACTGATTGAACAGGTGATACAAGTGAGGGATCTTTTTTGGATTGTGTTTGATAATACGGAATGATATCGGCGATCAGCTGCAGGCGTTTTGCAGTGTAATCGGTGAATTTGGAATCACCGGTTGCCTGGCCTGAAAGCAACATGCCGGCATAAGTAACGCCCCACTCGTAGCTGATAAGCCGGTAATCGCCTTTCTGAAAAATAGCATTTGTCCCCGGGTTTTTATAGTCGGTGATCTCGGCGCCGCTTTCTTTATCAACCAGCTTAGCGGGTGTTGTTTCTTCGAGATACTGATGTACCCTGTCAAGCACCTGTTTTATATCTGCCAGCGTGGTCTTTCCATACTGGGTAGGGTAATCAGGCTGAAGCATGTGCAAAGGAGTATTGCCGTCCTTCTGGTCTTTATTGGATTGTGCGCTGATGGATAGAGAGGTGAACAGCACAGCAATCAAAGTGCTCATTAGCGTAATAGGAGATCGGTATCGTTTCATTGTTCCTTTGTTTTAATTCACAGTGATCTTTAATCCGGCAGCCAACTGCTCCGTCAGGTTATGTATATAGTCAGTAAAATATGCTTCGTCCTTAAATTGCTCATTGCTGAGTTCCCAGGCTGCTGCGGCATAATAGGTAACAGGCTGGCCGTTCTTTATTTTCAGCTTTGCAAGAAATGTAGTTGAGAGCTTGCCCTGTTTGGGAGCTTCCATATAACCGAGATAATCTTCTTTTGGTAAAATAAGCGCCAGACCCAACCACCAGGTTTTATTGACCGATTGCTGATCGTGTGTGAGCAAAGCGACCCATTTGTCGTTGATGTAGATCTCTTTCAATGGCTTGGTGGTATTGGAATTAACGAGACCGACCACCAGTGTTTCGTCACCAGTGAGATTTTGCAGGCTGACCGTATTCTGAAAAGCATACATCCCCGGCCATATACTGGTATTCATTGTTGCATGGTAGTCCCGGTTAAAAACCTTCCAGTGTCGGTAATCAAATTCCATCAACGAGTGAACGGGGCCGTTGGAAACCACATTAAAGATGGTAGTGTCTACATTGTTCAAAGAATCCTGTTCCGTTACGCCTAACCGTGCAAGACTGTCTTTTATCAGCAATGACACGCCGCCGATGCCAACAGAATTACCTACAGCGAGGATATCGGTGCCCCAGTCTTTCATATCGCTGTAGTTGTTTTCTGTATAACCATCTTTTCCTATGCCGATACTGTCTGATGTTATATAAGACACCTTTTTACCAAAAACATCGATCGAATTTCTTCCATCGAGATAAAGCCTGAAGCCTGCTTTATCATTCTCCCAGGTAGGGCCATCAGTTTGATAATGCTGGTACCCGATCACGCCAGGCAGCTGATCTGCATAAAATGTATCGCTGATCGCAGGCTCAACATGACTGTCCATGGTTTGGCGGACACCGAAACGTATATGGCTTCGCGCATCAAGATTGGCGGGAGCATTGGTCCAGCTCAATTGAAATTTTCTTTCCTCCTCAGGTTTGAAATCTGCAACAAAGAACAGTTGGTCCCATTTTCCGTCTCGATCAGTATCATCCAACTGTGCTGCTATAGTGTCGCCAGTACTGGTAGTTACCAGGGGAAACCGGTTTTCCTGAGGAATGTTCGCAAGGGCTTGCCGGTTGATGATAACAGGTTTATCATTCAATGAGACAGGAGAATCGTTGGTAACGGTTATTGTATTTGCCGGACTGTTGTTTGAGTTGCAGGAAATAAATCCGGCAAGTAATAAACAGCCCGGGATCAGTTTTCTATTCATTTCAAATTGATAAAATAACAGGATCGGGTTTTAGAACTTAACTGAATTTCAATGTGTGCTTAAATGGTGTGTTGCCTGTGAGGTAAACATACATGCCCTTCGTGCGCAGGCTGCCGAAGTGAGTGCTGTAACGTTCGCCCTCGAGCCCACGGATCATTCTTACGCTGCCGGTGCCTGGGCCAAAATTTATCTTATCGCCACCGAACTCATAGCTGCCTTCACCACTGGTAAGAAAGCTGTTCTCATTTTCACCTGCAGTTACTCCGCTGAGTTTACCACCTTCATTAAAGCACAGCTCGATGGTAACAGATACACCTTCAGGGCCTGTTACTTCAAAGTCCAGTTGATCGCTTCCATTGTTTTCAGTAAGCGTCACTTTTGTCTCCAGCGTTTTGACATTGCTTACAGGGCGGTTGGAAAAATCCATTTTATTCCAGAAGCGGTCGTCAATGCTGGGCGATAAAGCATAGTCTCCGTCTTTTTTGCGTTTATCTTTTGGTAATGGCTGATAATATGGTGCTGAAAGTTTCCGGTAAAGCACATACTTATTGCCTTCTTTTTTCATTCCATCGCTATAGAAATAACCCATGCTGAAGAATGAGGAAGAAAGGCGCATGTATTTGAGAATGGCTTTCCCTTTGCGGTAGGCAAAGAAATTAGGGCTATTGGAACGGCCCGACGCAATGATAGTAGGAAGGTCTGGTCCTCCAAAAAAAGTCGTGGTTGTATCATTGCGGCGGATGCGGAGCAAGCTGGAAGTGGTGAACAATTTTTCAAAGCTGACCGGTAATGTAGCTGATGCAGGCAATTGCTGCTGCAATACCGGATTTTCCAGGAAATCATAGATCGTGTTGCCTACGATTTCTTTGTCGAAGCCCGGCAGCGTTTCTATAAAGCGGGCAACGGCGGCAAACATGCCATTGTTAAGCTTGATAGCCAGATAGCGGTAGTGCAGGTAGAATGCCATGATGTTTTTGGATGACCACTGGTCCTGGCGGCGCGAATCGTTAACAGCCAGGTTGCCATCGGGGTCCATATAGTAATAGGCCATTTCAAGGTTCTTCTTTGCATAATCAAACATGGCCGGTTTGTTGAGCAAGCGTCCCAGTGTGATCATGGAATTGTTTTCCACATTTGCATAGTTCTGGCTTCTCTCAGGATAATGACCATCCTTGTCCTGGAATATGCCTTCACCCAGCCAATCATCGATACGATTGAGATAGCGTTTATCAGGATATAATTCGTTCAGTCTCGCCAGCACCCCACACACTGCAAAGCGATGGTTGGGCGTGTGCACACCACCCGTGATCAATGCTTCGCCGGCTTTGCGGATAAACTTTTTTACTTCACTGTTGATCCTGCTCATGGCGGGTGAATTATCTTTTGCCAGGATATAAGCGCCTGCTGTGAGAGACTCCATCATGAAAGCCGTGTCCGGCGGGGATTCGAGATTGCCGGCATTCAACGTACCGTCTTCCGATTGGTGCTCCAGCATGGTTGCTGTAAGCCTTTCCAACGGGGCCGCCAGCCTTGCATCATGATAATACTTGGATGATGGGCTTGAATAAGCTGAGGCCAGGTAAGCGAACTCATAACCCAATGCCCGGCCTGTGCCTACCTTCTGTGTCTGAAGAATGGCGCTTACTTTCTCATCATTGGCTGCAATAAGATTGTTCATGAAATCTGTATCAATGCCGCCCTGATTGTTTTGGGCGGCTGAAAGAAAGGGGCTTCCAAATTGAGCGAGCGCAACAAAGGCACCGGCCTTCATGGATGTTTTCAGGAATTCACTACGGTTAATATTTTTCATATAAAGAGTATTACGTTTTTGTCAGATCATTTGATGAAATGCTCAGGGTTATTGATAACCTTCGTTTTGAACCAGCAATGGATTCAATACAAAAGCACTTGTCGGGATCGGGAATATCCTGCGATAAGGTTCTGCATTGGTTTTGAATCCCCATGATCCTTCATATTTTCCAAAGCGGATCATGTCGTTGCGGTGCCATGTTTCTGAAACAAACTCACGCGCTCTTTCTGCATACAGATAATCCAGCGTTACGGATGAAAGCGGCGCAGAGGTTGTCCGTTCAGCACGCAGCATATTGGCGAGAGACAAAGCCGTATGCCCAAGTGTGGGAGTGCCGCCGCGGAGAATGGCTTCCGATTTCATCAATATGATATCTGAAAACCGGAAGATGGGCATATCATTGTTCTGGTTCCTGGAAATAGAAGTGCTGTCGGGATAGAATTTATTGTTCCGGTATCCCATATTCCAGCCGATCTCGTCATTGCCCACATCGAAGGTGGCTACGCTTTGACGCAGCACAATACCCGGAGTAAGGTTTACATGGAAGCTGTAAGCAGCTGAACCGTCTGCGCCGGTATAAGTTTGGTCATAACCTTTCTTGGTAGTAGTCACGATCACAGGTGTTCCATCATGATAATATTGCAGACCTGTAAGCCATTGGCCATTGCGGATATCATTGGGGTCGTCAAAATGTGCATAGAATTCAGGAAGCGTGCTCTCAGGCCCTTCAGGCGTATAAGGCAATGAGTATTTCTTTCTCATCGATCTTGGTATATCGTACCTGGCGCGGTACATCATTCCATTGGTGCCCGGCGCTGGCAATGCAGAAGGATCATAAGGGATTACGAAAATGAATTCCTTCATCTGCGGACCATTGTTGGGGTAGAACATGCGCAGGTAACTGCTCCTGGGTTCCAGGTTATACCTGCCGGACTGGATAATACTGTCGCAGGCAGCTATGCAATCATTGTAGCGGGCTGTGCCGGTATAATATTCAGCATTCACATATATTTTAGCCAGCAATGCAAAGGCCATGTATTTGTTGGCACGGCCATAGGTAGCTGTTCCAACAGTAGGGCTGAGATAGGGAAGGGCTGATTTCACTTCGCTTTCAATAAAGTTGAAAACCTCTGTGCGTGGCACATTTGCCCTTGGTTTGAAATCGCCATACACTGTATCGAGCGGTAAATTGCCAAACAGGTCCATCATCATGAAATAACCTAAAGCTCTTACCATTTTCAATTCACTCAGGTTGGCTGTTTTGGAAGCGCCTTCGGGCATGGTTTGCCTCAGGATGGATATGGCCTGGTTGCTGGTGCCGATCAGCCTTGATAAGTAGCTCCAGCTTGCCCCGGTGAAACCATGGTCTCTTGTCCAGTCATGATAATGTAACATGCGGTAGTTCTGATTATCGAACCAGTTGCCACCGCGCGCAGGCATGATCGCTTCATCACTGCTCAGTGTTTGCTCAAACCAGTAGGAGATCGCAAAGTCATGCCTTAATGCAGTATAAGCCGGCCCCATGGCCTGTACATATTGGGCTTCGTTCTGAGGGAAAACATTTGGTGTCAGTTCCGTGGTAATGGGAACTTCTACCTTGTGGCAGGAAGCCATGACGCTCAACAGGAGCGTGGGTGCCACTATATAGTTCATGATTTTTTTCATACACAAAAATTTGTTCGCAATAATTAGTTTAGAACGACACGTTCACGCCAAGAAGAAAGGTCCGAGTGCGTGGATAGAAATTGTTATTGTCATAACCTGGTGCAAGACCTCCCTGGCTGATCTCGGGATCAATGCCTGTGTAGTTGGTGATCACAAACAGGTTGTTGCCTGAAACATATACACGCAGTGATTTGATGTACTGACCAAGCCCTCGGAAATTATAAGCCAGCGTTGCATTGTCAAGACGCACATAGTTGCCGCTTTCAATAAAGCGGGAAGAATACTTGAACACGTTCACGTCCGTGATCGGTTCTCCTGCTGCATCACTAAGGATATTGCTGTATTGTGCGGTGCTGGGGCGGAAAAGATCTGCACGGGTCGCATTAAAGATCTTGTTGCCAAAGCTTCCCCTGAAAAAGAAATTCAGGTCAAAATTCTCATACCGGAATGAGTTGGACCATCCTGCAAGGAGTTTGGGTTGCGGGCTTCCGAGGTATCTGTAATCGGTACCGATCAGCGGAGTGATAGTAAGCACGCCTTTCTGATTATAATACTGTGAAATGCCGTTTTCATTTTTGCCTGCATATTCCAGTGTGAAAAACTGGCCCAGTGGTTTGCCTGATTTCAGGATCTGGATAGTGCTTCCTGTTTGCCCCTGTCCATTAGGTCCGGTAATGCGAACTGAATCGCCGCCTGCGAATAAGGGATTGGTAAGACTGGTGATCTCGTTGCGGTTGTGGGCAAGATTGATACTGGTGGTCCATTTGAAACGGCTGGTGTTAACAGGGCTTGCGCTCAGGCTCAACTCTATTCCCTTATTGTTCATACTTCCTCCATTAGCAGTGATGCGTCCTGTAGGAATAAGCGCAGGGTTAACATTATAAGCATAGATCATGCCTTTGGTATTCTTGTCATACACTTCAAGCGTACCGCTGAGTTTTCCTTTCCATAAAGAGAAGTCCAGACCAATATTGGTCATGCTGGTCCTTTCCCATTCCAGGTCAGGATTGTCTCCCTGGATAGGACCATAAGCAGCGAGCTGTGTGCCGTTGTTGTAGAAAGTGCCGAGGCTGCCCGACATGATCTGGGCGGTGTAAGCGTTAAAGCCGGTTGAATTACCCGTTACGCCATAGCTGGCCCGCAGTTTAAGATCAGAGAACAATGACTGATCAGCCATGAATTTTTCCTGGATCAGTCTCCATGAAAGACCAACGGAAGGGAAGTAGCCCCATTTGTTGTTGGCGCCAAATACAGAGCTGCCGTCCCTGCGCACAGAAGCCTGCAGCATGTACTTATTTTTAAAGCTATAATTCACCCGGGCGAAATCGGAGATCAGCCGCACTTCCTGGTAAATACCATCAGCCCCGAAATTAACACGGAAGGGGCCGATCGCATAGGGATTGCTTAAGGCGAGATTGTTGTAACCTAAATTGTCTGAAGGGAAATTGGTGCTGGTGGTCTGGAAACCTTCACCAATGATATTTTGCTGCCAGGAATAACCAAGCACTGCATTGATATTGTGTTCGCCAAAACGTTTGTTCCAGGTGAAAAATGTTTCGAGCACTTTCGCCGTATTCTGGTAAGAGTTCCTTAATGCAAGGCCGTTGGTACCGAAATTCGCAAGAGCACTGTATTTAGAGAAATACGAATTGTAATATTCTCCATGGAGCATATTGGAATTCTGGTAAGAGATATTCAGATCATAAGTCAATCCCCAGGGAAGTTTGACATTGGTATTGAAACTGCCGATCAGGTTATTGGTCTTGGTATTATCCTGGGATTGTTCCATCATGGCAACAGGATTATAGGAATTTACTGTAGCGAAGTTTTCGAAATAAGTGCCGTCATCATTCTTTATCGGTGATACAGGCAGGTAGCGGATCATTTGTGTCAGCACTGTGTTGAGGTAGGGGACATTATTGGCAACACTATGAGAGTTGTTAAGCATGAGGCTGAACTTCACCTTATCGTTGATCGCATATTGCTCCAGCGCGAGGCGAACGATCACTTTTTCCAGGTCACTGAAGCGCATGATGCCTTCTTTCTTTGCATAGTTGATGCTGGCATTATAAATGGTTTTGTCTGATCCGCCACTGATGGAAAGATTCTGATTGTGGGATACGGCCGATTCCCGCTGCACTTCTTTCTGCCAATCGGTGTTGGCGCCTTTATCATCAGCAGGAGTGAAAGCCTGTCCGTTGGCTGACAGCAGACCCCTGAGTTGGTCAGAGTTCATCATTTCAAGCCGTTTGGAAACTTTTTCAAGACCCACATAGCCGGAATAAGAAATAGTAGCCTGTCCTTTTCTCCCTTTTTTAGTGGTGACCATGATCACGCCGTTGGCAGCGCGGTTACCATAGATGGCAGTGGCAGCCGCATCTTTCAATACGTCGAAAGTGGCGATATCATCCGGAGCGAGAATGGAAATGTCTGCACCGGGAACACCATCGATCACATAGAAAGGGGATTGTGAACTGTTGAGGGTGGATGCACCACGAAGGATCACCGCAGCAGGAGCATTGGGGTTGCCACTGGCTGTTATGTTCAGCCCGGCAACCTTGCCTTGCAGCAACTGTGCGGGATCAACAATAGCACCACGATTGAATTCGTCGGGCTTGACGGTGGTAATGGCACTTGTCAGTTGTTTCCTGTTCTGGTTGCCATAACCGATCACTACCACATCACTGAGAACGGTAGCAGTGTCAGCCAGTGATACATTGATCACAGACTGATCGCCAACATTGACTTCTTCAGCCCTGAAGTTGACTGAACTAAAAACCAGTACAGCAGTACCGGCAGGTAAGGAGATGGAGTAGCTGCCCTGTTCATTGGTGACAGTGGCATTGCTCGTTCCTTTTTGTGTAACTGTTACGCCGGGAAGGGATGTTCCGCCGGTAGAAGTTACTTTTCCCGTAACGGTGCGGTTTTGTGCCCATACACCGAGGAAGGGGAAGGTCATTAATAGAAGCAAACAGATTTTACTTTTCATACGACAATCGTCAGTTTGGATGAAAGATGTTTTTTAACCTGGCAAGGCGGTTAAAGAACCGCTGACCGGTCAGGGCAAGCCAGGGGTGCGCGGGTAATTGTTACCCGTGTGAATAGACAGGAAAGGAATAATGATTTCTGTAGGAAAGGTTGCTTTCTCTTATGATACGGTCGCGGGAGAAACTAAAAAGCTGCGATGTTTTAACCGGTGTCGGTTTGAACCAGGTAAGGAGAAAAAACGGGCCTGGTCAAAACCGGGAATGAAATGAACTGTTGACATAACAATCGTTTTGGTAATGACTTCGATATGGCTTAGTGAAACGTTTGAGTATAACGTTTTACTAACGGAAAGTTAGGGCCATTTTTTTACAATCCAAATTTTTTTTTCTTTTTTTTGTCCTGCCGTTCCGGACCATCAAAAGTTCTTTCCCGGCTTCACTCATTCATTATTATTTTACCTGCATGAAAATTGAAATGAATAATAACAAGAAAGCGATCAATTATTTTGTTCATAGCATATGGTTGCTTTGTATGCTTCTGCCTGGTTATGCCGGTGTATCCCAGCCTTTGCGCTTGTGGTATGATAAACCCGCTTCCAAATGGGTAGAAGCCTTGCCTGTCGGGAACGGACATATTGGTGGAATGGTCTTTGGCGGAGTGGAAGAAGAGTTGATCCAGTTGAATGAAAGCACGCTTTACAGCGGAGGGCCGGTTAAAAGGAATATTAATCCAACAGCATATACCTATCTTCCACAGATAAGGGAAGCTTTGTTGAAAGAAGAAAATTATGAGAAAGCTGATCAGTTGACAAGAAAGATGCAGGGACTGTTTACCGAATCATACATGCCTGCCGGTGATATCCGGATCAGGCAACTGCTGAGCAACAAAAACGTTTCCGGTTACTATCGTGATCTTGATCTGCAAAAGGCTGTCGCCACAACGCGGTTCAGTGTTGACGGTATTACTTATACAAGGGAAGTCTTTTGTTATGCTCCTTCCAATATAATGATCATACGGCTTGTATCCAGCCGCAGGGGGGCTTTGAACATGGACGTAGCTGCCCAAAGCCAGTTGCGTTACCGCCTATCGGCCGGTAACAACAATGAACTTGCATTAAGTGGAAAGGCACCTGCCCATGTTGATCCGAGTTATTATAATCCTAAAGACAGGGAGCATGTGATCTATGAAGATACTTCAGGATGCAATGGCATGCGCTTCCAGTGCCGTATTAAAGCGATGACCAATGATGGAAAGATCACCGGTGATTCTTCCGGCCTTCATGTGCGGAATGCAACCGAACTTGTTTTATATGTTGCCATAGCTACCAGCTTTAACGGCTTTGATAAATGCCCTGATAAAGACGGAAAAGATGAGAAAGCCATTGCAGCTTCCATCATAGCTGAAGCTGTGAAGAAAACATACAGCTCTTTATTGAAAGGGCATGTAGCAGATTATCAGCAGTATTTTAACCGGGTATCATTCACGCTGAAAGATACCAGTATTGTGAATAAAGCTACCAGCCTGCCATCGGATGCACGTTTACTGGCTTATTCCAATGGTGCATATGACCCTGCATTGGAAACACTGTATTTTCAGTATGGCCGCTATCTGCTTATCTCGTCTTCAAGACCGGGTGGGCCACCGGCTAACCTGCAAGGGTTATGGAATAAAGAACTGAGAGCGCCGTGGAGTTCCAATTACACCATTAATATTAATACACAAATGAATTACTGGCCGGCTGAAGTGACCAACCTGTCAGAAATGCATCAGCCTTTACTTGATTTTATTAAAACCCTTTCCATAACAGGGAAGAATACAGCCAATGAGTTTTACAGAGCCAAAGGTTGGGTAGCACATCATAATTCAGATATATGGGCCTGTTCCAATCCCGTCGGTGATGTGGGCAACGGTGATCCTGTCTGGGCCAACTGGTACATGGGAGGCAACTGGCTTTGCCAGCATTTATGGGAACACTATGCATTTACAAAAGACAGGGCATTCTTATCAAAGGCCTATCCTGTTATGAAAGAAGCAGCCTTGTTTACACTCGATTGGCTGATAAAAGATGATGCCACCGGTTATTGGGTAACGGCCCCTTCCACTTCGCCGGAAAATGAATTCAGGGATAAGAATGGAAAAGGACAATCGGTATCGGTTGCTTCAACAATGGATATGTCGATCATCTGGGATCTATTTACTAACGTGATTGAAGCATCACAGGCGCTGGACATTGATGCTGCATTCAGGGATCAGTTGACGGCGACCAGGAGCAAACTGTACCCGATGCACACAGGCAGCCAGGGCGAACTGCTGGAATGGTATAAGGAATTCACTGAAGTGGACCCGGAGCACAGGCATGTGTCGCACCTGTTCGGATTGTTTCCCGGCCGGCAGATATCACCCACGCAGACATCCCCATTTTTTAATGCGGCAAAGAAAACGCTGGAGATACGTGGTGATGAAGGCACAGGCTGGAGCCGTGGCTGGAAGATCAACTGGTGGGCACGACTACTCGATGGAGATCATGCCTATAAACTGATCAGGAACCTGCTGCATTATTCCGGTGCTGATGGAAAAGGCGGTGGCGGCACTTATCCCAATTTTTTTGATGCTCATCCTCCATTCCAGATAGATGGAAATTTTGCAGGTACCGCTGGAATGGCAGAGATGTTGCTGCAAAGCCATTTGGGCGAAATACATTTGTTGCCGGCACTTCCTTCTGCATGGAAAGAAGGTTCCGTCAAAGGATTGAAGGCAAGAGGAGGATTTGTGGTGAATATCGATTGGGAAAATCATTACCTGACCGGAGCAACCATCACCGCTGTTGCGGGTGGGACATGTACGGTGAAATACGATCATCCTTTCACTATCCAGGGGCAAAAAACGCATCCGCAAAAAACCGGGGACAGTTATGTGCTTTCCTTCAATACTGCCAAAGGCCAAACCTATCGTATTACCACATCAAAATAATTCCAGGGATCAATGAAAACTGCCATAATGAATCCAGGTATTCCTTACAGTAAGTAACAAAAGTTACACTGGGCAGTACGTATATTAATATTTTTGTTTGTTTACAATGACAATTATATGAACACCGAACAACTAGCTGGTTTATTTCCGGGTCTTGAACCCGAACTATACGAAGAAATGGAAAAAGCGGGTGTCGTAAAAGAAATACCTGCCGGTAGCGTCGTACTTCGTAAAGGCCAGGTTATCCGTTCAGCAATACTTGTATTGGAAGGTGTAGTTAAGCTTTACCAGGAAGATGAAGAAGGAGGGGAGTTTTTCATGTATCATATTGAACCTGGACAAGCCTGTGCTGTGTCGATGGTATGCAGTTACAGGCAGGAAACAAGCAATGTACTGGCCAGTGCATTAACGGATGCGACCGTTCTGCTTATCCCGCTTTCTTATATGGATAAATGGATGAGCAAATACAAAAGCTGGCATTATTTCGTGATCAATTCCTACCGTTCGAGATACAACGAACTGCTAAATACAGTCAGCGAGATCGCTTTCAAGAATATGGATGAAAGACTGGAGTTTTATCTGAAAAAACAGGTCAGGCAATTAGGAAAACATGTACGCCTGACTCACCAGGATATTGCCACCGATCTCAATTCTTCAAGAGAAGTAATAAGCCGGTTAATGAAAAAGATGGAAAAGAATGGCTGGATCATTATTCATCGCAATTCCTTTGAATGGATAAAAGACGACTCTTCTGCTAAGTGATCAAAATCACTGTCCGGGTCGCATACACTTTGCAACTTGCAGCATAATTTTTATTATGGAAATAATGGGATATGCTGCAAGTTTATTGATAGGGCTCTTGCTGGGGCTAATCGGTGGTGGCGGCTCAATTCTTACAATGCCGGTGCTGGTTTATCTTTTCCGTATATCTCCTTTGCTGGCTACTTCTTATTCATTGTTTGTAGTAGGGTCGGTCAGCCTGTTTGGATTTATAGGACATTATAAACAGAAACTGGTAGACCTGCGAGTTGGTTTTTTATTTGGTTCATCTTCTATCGCTACAGTTTTTCTTACCAGGCACTTCCTGATCCCCCGTTTGCCGGCTGTGCTTTTCACGATCGATGGCTTTGAGGTAAGCACCAGTTTGACAACAATGGTCCTGTTTGCATTACTGATGATCGCGGCGGCGGCTGCAATGATCTTCAGCAAAAAGCAAACAGTGCAGCAGCAGGATGCTGATAAAAGGAACCCGCTATGGCTCATGGTTTATGGAATGGCGGTAGGATTGGTGACAGGTGTATTGGGAGCGGGCGGAGGTTTCCTGCTTATTCCTGCCCTGGTATTTTTTGCCCGCCTGCCGATGAAA
>DATAJQ010000290.1:0-8492 GCA_036262095.1 Chitinophagaceae bacterium
ACGTATTGCTCATGTTGCCGGACCGGTAAACACTTCTGTTTCCGTGAACCGCATGAACGGTTATCTTGATGCGCTCGACAAATACGGGTTGAAGCGCGACAGTAACCTCATTTACCATTGCGAAGCCTTTGAAGAAAATGCACTCGACGCCATTAAAAAGATCCTTCGTCAAAAGCTCCTGCCCGACGGTATTTTTTTCATCAACGACCTTTCCGCCATTGCCGCTATCAAACACATGAAAAAGAAGGGCATCAACATACCGGAGGATATCCGGATCGCCGGTTTCAACGATGATCCCGTCAGCGAAATGATCGAACCTTCCCTCACTACGGTTATGCAACCGGGTTATGAAGTGGGCAAACTGGCCATGCGCATGGTAGTGGATGAAATCAAAATCCCGCGTAGCGATTACCAGACCGTAACTTTAAGAACTCAGTTAATAATCCGGGATTCCAGCAAGGGACGTTAATGAACGTTTTAACCTGCGGGAAACCCGGATCATTTTATTTTCATTCGTATAGAATGATTTTTTTTGTCATCCCTGTATCATTGATACTCTTTCACTTCTTCTTTCTTAATTTCTGTTCAAGCTTCATCGCCTGGTTATAGTCTACCACATAATGCCACCAGTTGTTGAGATGGCCATCTGCTTTATTGAGACCTTTGAAATGCGGAACATGCCCCATCCACCAGGTCATATAACCCAGGTGCGTGCATTTCCATTCCTGGCAATCAACCATGCGGCCATTTGATTCTTTGATATTGGGGTAGAACTTCCATGTATCCGCATAGGTATTTACAACGGTTTTATTGATCCAGTCATAATCCTTTACCCCATTAGGTGGAAAATGGATATTGCCAACCTGTCCTTTCCCCGGCATTTTCATATCAATGGTGGTGAATATCTCCCAGTTGTTCCTGTCTGCGGCAGTATTATCCCACCGGCCATATACTTTCCGCATGATCGATTCCATCCGGTGGCCATAGCTTTCCAGCGCCAGCGACATTTCGCGTTCGTAGTTCAGCCCCATCACAGTGAGCAGGTCTTTACAGGATGTACCCTCTACAGGATTGGAGTTGAGCCAGAACGCGCCCTCACCTGCAAAAGTGCTTTCCCAGGTTCCGCCATAAGGGAATGTCCAAAGCCACACCTCATTTATCTCGCCCTTATCGCGCATCTGGCAAAAACCATAGTGATCAATGAAACGGTTATAATCGAAGGATGTGCCTTTAGCACGAAGGGTTTCCCATTTGGGTTCCTCCAGCAATTCAACAATGCGGCTCAATCCCAGCAATTCCTTTTCATCTTTCAGGTACGTAAAGAACAAAGAATCGTCGTACACTTTTACGATCTCGTAGCGAATGGCTCCTCCACTTACGGAGTTCAGCGTATCGCGATAATCATTCATCAGTTTGTATGGGTCGTGCCATTGAAAACTGTAACCGGGTGTTTTGAAAACCTCGTGCATACGCTTATTACCCTTTGAAACTATACGCGGGTCCTGTATCACCACCGCCACTTTTACCGTTATAGGATCTGCGGTCGGTAACACTTTTTGTGCACGGGTTATGCCCGCCATTAAGATCAATAATGCAAGAGAAGCAAGGGAACGAAAAAACAGTCTGTTCATGATTGTATAAATATGGTTTTAGAAAGTTCCATCAAGATGCGTATACGGAAATCTTGCAGCTATAACCCAGGTGCCGCTTTCATTAAATACTACTTTGGAACGCAAACGGATATACCATCTGCTGGCACCCCATGAATCATCTGGCCAGGGGTTCAGGAATGGCCATTTATTTTGTCCATACACTTCGGTATGTAAACTAGCCGTATCCAATTTGGTAAAATCCATAGTCCCCCCTTTCAAATAGCTCAGCAGGTCCTGCCGCGCAGGAAAAGGTGTAACGGGAAATTCCACCACAGCTCCCTCCGGCGTATTTTGCCTGTTCACTGAATAATCGAAATAGCTTTCGGTACCTGTAGCATAGGTGGCATAATCTTTAGATGCAAATACCGCACCTTCCGCATCCAGGTATTTGATGATCACTTTTATACCGGTAGTTGGTTCATTGCTTTGCTTATATATATCCACTAATTCCTTTCCATTACGGCTATAGATGTTCTGGTGTCTGTCTAATGCATCCTCTGGTATATTATCATACAGTGTGAAAGTGGTTTGACCACCGGCATTTACCAACAAAATAGCAGTTGCAGCCTGGTAAAAAGTATAAGGCTTTTTTTCGGATGTTAGTTTCAGCACAGCATAGTCTTTCACTAATCGATCGCCTTTGGAATTCGCCACTTTTACATCCACATGGTAAACATCACCGGCATTCTTCAGGTTGCTGGTTGTTTCCAGATATTGCAGCATACCATTTACAGGATTGATGCTTACTGCAGGCAACTGTTGTTCAGTCAGCTTGGCATTGATCAGCGCAATTGTGGTGTCGGTTTTATTGTTGTAGGGTTTATTCCAGGTCTTGTAAGGATATAATGTAAAGAATTGTTCGGAACGGTTTCCATTTGCATCGCGCACATTCTCGATAGAGAAAGTAGCAGGCATGGAGCTGCCATCGAGCCAGGCCACATCAGTGTTTCCTTTTCCACCAAGTGGTACCATGATCGTGTCGGCGCCTTTGAGATAAATATTATCGCTTATAAAACCTTTTTCATCCGACACTTTGTAGCAACTGGTAAAAACGGAAAGTGCCAGGATAATTATCAGAAAATTTTTCATCTTGACTTTTTTTAGTTTGAATGACATCGTTTACAGCAGATCATCTGCACGTGTGCCGAAAAAGAACAATGAGTGATAATAGTAGTGATCGGTATAACTGTAATCACCGCTGTAGATCACATGTACTACGCCATTAGTCGTTTTCACATCGGAGATATACATTTTATATACCTGGTCGCACTCGGGATTATCCATCCCCATGGCTGTACGTGTAGCACCGCTCATTTCCCAATTGGCGCCGCGCTTGAAATGCACAGTCACTTTTTGGGGACGGCTTTGCATGAAATTGGAATATTGATATCCCTGTCCCGGCTGCCCCCCACCGTCCCAGGCAGCACCTGGTTCGGCAGTAGCTTCTACAAGGCTCAACCGAAGAGAATCCCCCGCATGGTGGGTAGGGAGCAAAATTCCTTCAGATGTCAAATCTGTACTGAGAAAGCTGCCATCTACTATGTACATCTTCAATTGTTCCAGCTCGGCTACGGGAATATCTTCGACCGTCATTTCTTTAGCATTAGGGTCCAATCGCAACAAGCGGTTGTTTTTGCGGCGCAGATAACGGTTCACGGCAAAGTTGCTTGGCGCAATCAGTGTTACGTTGCCATTCACTTCATCTTTTAAACCGGCTTTCTCAATGAGACGTGCGGTTGACGTAGTCACATCAAATGATTTCAGAAAATCAAACGTGCTCATGTTCACTTCATTGGTCTCGTTCCGGTCGCCCCCTATAATATGTCCGTTCTTGGAGCAGGAGCTCAGAACAAGCACCAGCAGAAGCCCATATATTGATAATGATTTTTTTGTCATACTATACAGTTTTTAATTTACCAGATGGTTTTCCCGTTCCAGTAAGGTGTTTGGCTAACGAGTTTGTTGGTGGTAATGATGTTGCCGCTTACAGGCCAGTAGTATCCTTTTTGTGCATAACGGTCAGGCGTCATTGCAGAGCTGAAAGGCCAGTAATTATTGCGTACATAATCGAAGAAGATCTTTCCTTCACCGATCAGTTCGGCAGTCCGTTGCTGCAATACCTCTTCCAACACGTCCGCTCCACTGAAAGGAAGCAATCCTGCCCGGTTACGTATTTCATTAATGATAGGCAGCGCAGCCGGGGCATTATTGTTTTTCACATAAGCTTCGGCCAGCAACAGCTTAATGTCAGTAAACCGGAATACAGGAATATTAGCTTCTGCGAAATAGGCATTGTATTCATTCCACTGGTGTGCGGGATCAACGGTGAACGAAGCAAATTTTTTCATCCAGGTCACTTTATTGCGATCAGTAGCCACCTGGCTTACATCCGAGAAAGCTTCATTATAGGTAGAGCTCCATGCATCCCAGAACAGATCGGCTCTTTTGTCTTCCGGATATTCAGGATACACGAATTCCTTCCTGTTATATGGCACCCAGTTGATAAAATTGGCGCGGTCTTTTGTAACGTCACCATCCAACGGCGGCAGTTTGGTAGTGATCTGTTCAATACCACCCTGGTCAGCACGATAGGATTCTTTCTGATCAAGGGAAATGTTCAGCTCAAAAACCGCTTCGCTTGATTGTCCGCGATACATATTCAATATCGCCGTTTCACTGGTATATGGCGCCAGTGAGTAATTACCTTTGGTTACTGCGCCCTCCAGAGCTGTCACGGCTGCAGCAATATTTTCAGCAGGCGCTTCGCCGTCACGTTTTTTCAGGAAAGCCATCCATAGGTTGGCATAACCTTGCAATGCCTGTGCACTTCCTTTATTGGCGCGTATACCCCACTCGGAATTACCGGGCGTGCCGTAAGAAAGCAATTCTGCTGCTTTACCAGCATCGGCCAATACCTGTGCGGTAATTTCTTTGTCGCTACTGCGTCCTACATTGATCAGCATATTATCGGGAGAGATCACCTGGCTGCTGCTTTCGATACTCTCTGTTATCAGTGGTGCATTACCCCAGAAATTGGCGATATTATAGTAAGTGAGTGCACGGAGGAAATAAGCTTCGCCCAGCAGTTTGCTCTTACTTCCATTTTTAAACACATTCTCCGGCATCGCCTCCACTTTATCGATTACCAGGTTGGTTTGCGCTATCACCTTATAAAATGGGTTCCAGTCGGCATAGTTTTCGATCGAACCCCATGATTTGTTGGTCGAGTTCACATTGGCGAAATCACCAGGTTTGTAAAATGCATCGCTTGAACCACCATTCCAGCCACGGTTCAGTAAGCCGGTGGTAACATCACCACGGTTATATAATTGTGCATTCACCATTAAGCCGCGATAAAGCGCATAGGTTCCCAGCACTGCTTTTTCAGCATCTTTTTCCGTTTTCCAGAAAACCTCATTGTACACCAGGTCGATCTGATCCGGCGACAGGAAATCTTTTTTACAGCCTGTACCGAGCAACGTTACAATAGCCAGTATATAAAATAATTTTTTCATTTGGTTGCAGTTTTAGAATTGAATGTTTAGTCCCAGCGCCAGGCTGCGGTTGATCGGGTATCCCTGTCCGTTATAATACCCGGTTTTCGTGATCAGCCTCGGATCTGGCACATTCGAAGCCTTCCACATTGCCACGTTGCGCATAGTGCTGTAGACGTTCATGCCGCGAAGGCCGAATCTCTTAGCAAATTTTGCCGGAATGTTGTAAGACAGCGTTATGTTGTCCAAACTCCAGTAATCACCTTTTTCAATGAACATGGATGATTCACGGAATGAACGTGCGCTACCGCCATCGCTGTAGCTGATATAGCGCATGGGATAATAAGCAGCATCGCCGGGTTTTTCCCAAAACGATACAGAAGACGACAGATCATACAATGCATCGGTGAAAAAGCGTGTATTGTCGTCGTATTGTGACAACATCTGCTGCAAAGAAGTATTGAAAATATAATGTCCGAACGCAAATGAACTTTGTACGCGTAAGTTGAAGTTCTTGAATTTAATATGTGTATGGAAACCACCCTGTATCTTAGGCTCTGGTGATTTGCCCTGGATGATCTTCTTATCATATCCATAGTCGGCACCATCAATCAGGTAGTCGCCATTCACGTCGGTGAACACTGGCATGCCCGGGAAAACTTTTCCCTGTTGATTCAGTGCCAGACCGGCATCTGCCCAAAGGTATTTCATGGGTTCGCCTGTAGCAGGATTGACCGGCAGGTCATCCACGTTTTGCAAAGGCCCCAGGTATTCATAGGTGTAATACTGGAAGGCAGGCTGATTCATCACGAAGGCATAGTTGCCATTGATGTAGTCGCGTCCGCCATTGCCTAATTTAGCGATGGACGTTTGGTTACGCGCCAGGTTCAGCGTCATGTCCCATTGGAAATCCTTGTCGCGGGGGAAGAGATAACCTGTAATACCCACTTCAAAACCATTGCTGGTCATGTCCACCAGGTTAGAGCGGATAGAGGTGTAACCAACCTCAGGAGAAAGCATCGATACATATACCAATCCTGATGAGTAGCGGCTATACAGATCGGCATTGATATAAATGCGGCTTTTGAACAGTTCGAGATCAAGACCGTAGTTGACCTCTGTCGATTTGCTCCATGACAATGAACGGTTCGCGATCTTGTTGAAATCAGGTATAACGACACCGCCACCGCCATAGGTATTCACCACGATACGGTTGCCATAGATATCATAGATACCGGCGCCAATATTAGTGATGTTGATGAGTGAATTGTATTGCAGCAGCGGATCTGAATCGATAGTACCGGAAGAACCATAGGAAACACGGAGCTTACCATAATTGATCACATTCTGCAAATTGCTCATGAACGGTTCGCGGGAGAAGGTCCAGCTACCTTTTACGGAAGGGAACGTGGTCCATTTATTATTTTCACCAAAACGGGATGAACCATCACGGCGTATAACGCCTTCCACCTTATATCTGTCTTTATATCCATAACTGACATTGGCCAGGTAAGAAAGCAGGTGCGACTTCACGATATCACTCACACCAAATACATTTTCTTTGGGGAAGCCCTGCACCACGCGGATGTAATCGCTGGAGCCGCCTTCACCATACAACCTGTTCATGGAATTCTGTTCTATATTCACCTCAGTTCCCGCAAGGGCTGTTAATTCATGGTCACCAAAAGTCTTGAAATAGCTAAGTATCGAATGCGCATTGAATGTAACGTTAGTGCTGGAAGAAGATTCTGCATAAGAAAGGAAATTGGCAGAAGCAGTGGAAGGAACGAAATAATCTTTCTTTCCGAAAATGGTGGATATGGCTGCCTGGTTATCCAGGGTCAATTCTTTCGTGAACTTGATGCGCATACTTTCGTTCAATGTAGCCATATAGGTCTTGTTGGCATTATAGGTATCGCCCAATTTTCCTGAAAGGAGATCAAGTTCCTCCGGCGTTTTATAATACAGTGATGATGGTAACTGTGTGGGGCTGGTGGGGAATGAACGGAGATTGTCCGTTTGTCCGCCCTTCCTGTCGAGGTAGGTCAGCCGTACAGAAATGTCATTATGTATCTTGGAAGAGATATCTGAAGTGAGGCTGGCATTGGCGGTGAAACGTTTGAAACCAAAACCAACCAGCACGCCTTTCTCATCATAATAACCAAGGCCTACGCGGAAGGCATTCTTCTCATTGCCGCCTTCCATATTAAGGTCAACCTGACGGGTGATCCCTTTTTGATAAAACAGGTCTTGATAATCATAAGCATTGTTAAATGCGGGATTGTATTTATCCGTCAACACAGCAGGCAGCATATACCCTTCCACTTCCAGGCCATTGCGTACATCGACCCAGGCCTGATCTCCAAACAATGTTTTGAGGCTTTCTTTATATAATCGGAGTTTCTCCTGGCGCTCTGCTTCGCCGGTAAATACCTTCAGTTTTTCCGGTTCAAAGTTTACACCCAGCACCGAGCTGAAGTTGAATCGCGTTTTCATATTACGGCCGCGGCGTGTTTTAATGATCACCACACCGTTGGCTCCGCGGGAACCGTAGATAGCTGTAGCAGCAGCATCTTTGAGGATATCGATCGATGCAATATCATCAGGATTGAGGGTGGCGAAGAAATCGTTCTGGCTTACATCGAACCCTGCCAGATCTGAAAGTGAAATGGGAACACCATCCACGATATAAAGCGGGTTACTGAGGCCATTCACATCACTGGCATCAGAAAGACTTGTATTGCCGCGCACTACAAGTCCACCGCCAGAACCACCTGGCAAACCTGTGCGTACAACAGCCTGCACGCCCGGAGCCTTACCTGCGAGCAGGTTAATGATCGAAGGAGCGGGCACATCCTGCAGATCCTTTACATCAATGGAAGAAACAGCACCGTTCACATCCTTACGTTGAACGGCCTTGTAACCTACTATCACTACCCCGTCCATGTCTTTATCGGTTTTCGACAGCTGCAGGTTGATAGTTGAGCGGTTCTTGACCGCTATTTCCTGTGTGCCATAACCAAGAAATGAAAAGATAAGTGTTCCCGTAGGCGGTACCTTAATGCTGTAGTTGCCCTGGGCATCTACTGTACCACCAATGTTCGTGTTCCTGACTGTAACACTGGCGCCTTCCAGCGGGAGGCTGGTTTCTTTGTCTGTCACTTTCCCTGTGACGGTGATTTCCTGTGCATGTACAGCAGATACCCATAGCAGCATACATGCAACAAGAAAATAAGGCAAGCATAATTTTTTCATAAGCGAATACTTTAGTTCATTTTCTTAAATAGTTTGGTCGTCATCCTAAATAGGCAGCCCGAATTTACAGTCATGAAACAGTAGTACATCA
>DATAJQ010000291.1:0-55681 GCA_036262095.1 Chitinophagaceae bacterium
CCTTAATAACAGTGTTATGCAACAAACAGACAACAACCAAACCCGCAAACCCGCGTCATTATTGACACGGAACCTATTTCTCTTTATCTGGGGCTCAATTGTAGCAACCGTTTTATACGCTTGCAATTCTTCAGCCGGAGCTCCGGGAGGCATGCAGCAAGCACCGCCAGTCCTGCCGGTAGTAACCTTGCAGCAAGCGCCTGCAACCACTTACCAGGAATTCACCGCTTCCCTTGAAGGAAGCCAGGATATAGAGATCCGCCCGCAAGTAGACGGTTACCTGGACAGGATACTCGTTGATGAAGGTGCGTATGTGAAGAAAGGACAGGCACTGTTCCAGATCAATGCACGCCCTTACCAGGAACAACTGAACACTGCACGTGCCAGCCTTGCCAATGCAAAAGCCAACCTGGCCAATGCAGAGATCAACGTATCCAAGCTGACCCCGCTTGTACAAAACAATGTAGTCTCAGACGTGCAACTGAAAACAGCCAAAGCTGCTTATGATGCAGCTGCTGCACAGGTGGCACAGGCAGAAGCGATGGTGCAAACCGCCAATATCAATCTTGGTTACACCACGATACATGCTCCTGTTGAAGGATATGTAGGAAGAATCCCTTTCCGTACCGGTAGCCTGGTAGGCGTTTCCACCCCTAATGCTCTTACTGTTGTATCTGCAGTACGTGATATCTATGCGTATTTCTCTTTCAGTGAAAAAGATTTTCTCTCTTTCACCCAGCAATTCAGCGGTAAAACCGTGGAAGAAAAGATCAAACAGCTTCCTGCTGTGGAACTTGTGATGGCTGATGAAAGCATCTATCCCCTGAAAGGAAAAGTAGAAACTGCATCAGGCCAGTTCAACAACAACAGCGGCACGATCAGTTTCCGCGCTGTATTTCAAAACACCAATGGTCTTCTCCGTTCCGGCAACACCGGAAGGATCAGGATACCACATGCGATGAATGCGGCCCTTCCCATACCACAGGAATCCACTTTTGAATTGCAGGATAAAGTGTTTGTATTTACCGTGGCTGATAGCAATAAAGTAGCAAGTGTGCCTCTGCAGATAATCGGTAAATCAGGCAACTACTACCTCGTTGAAAATGGTTTGAAAGCTGGTCAGAAAGTAGTGTATGCTGGTTTTGATCGCTTGCAGGATGGCGCAGTCATTCAACCACAACCTATATCCATGGACAGTATTCTTAAAGTACGTTCATTGTAATAAGTTAAAATTCAAAAGTAAAAATGCAAAATTTCCCCTTGCATTACGTAAAACCTGAACAGACGCTTTTTGCATTTTTACTTTTGAATTTTGACTTTAAACCCTCCAATTAACTCAATAGTCAATTTTCACTGATGTTTAAAAGATTTATAGAACGGCCGGTTCTATCTACCGTCGTCTCGATACTGCTCGCACTGTTGGGCATTTTATCACTGTTCACGTTGCCGGTGACGCTGTTCCCCGACATTGCTCCGCCCACAGTGCAGGTAACAGCCACCTATCCCGGTGCAAACGCAGAAGTGGTAGCAAGAGCTGTAGCCACTCCATTAGAAGAAGCTATCAACGGCGTGGAAAACATGACCTACATGACTTCCACCGCCAGTAATGATGGCACTCTTGCGATCAATGTTTTCTTTAAACTGGGAACCAATCCCGATCTGGCTGCCGTGAACGTGCAGAACAGGGTGTCGAAAGCTACCAGCCAGGTGCCGGCAGAAGTTGTGCAGGCGGGTATTTCAACACAGAAGCAACAGAACAGTATGATCATGGTGCCGTTGATCTATAGCACCGACAGCACTTATGATGAAACCTTTCTGCAGAACTATGCCAAGATCAATATCATCCCGGAAATACAACGCGTATCCGGCGTAGGTCAGGCCCAGGTGTTTGGCGCAAAGGATTATTCCATGCGCGTATGGTTAAAACCTGATCGTCTTACTGCTTACAATCTCTCTGTTCAGGATGTATTGAAATCCATCCAGGAACAAAATATCGAAGCAGCACCAGGCCGCTTTGGTCAAAGCAGCACAGCCTCCTTTGAATATGTATTGAAATATAAAGGGAAGCTTACACGCAATGAAGAATATGAAAACATCATTCTTCATACCGCTCCAGATGGTGCTGTTATACGTTTGAAAGATGTTGCCCGTGTCGAATTTGGTTCTTTTTCCTATAGCGCCAACACGCAGATCTCTGGTCATCCCGGTATTGGTATCGCTATCTTCCAGACAGCGGGTTCCAATGCAAACGATATCCTTACTTCTGTTGACGAAGTATTGAAGAAAGCATCGCTTTCATTCCCTAAAGGCGTTGAATACTTCAATATGTACAATGCCAAGGAATTCCTCGATTCTTCCGTCAGCCAGGTATTGCATACCCTGATCGAAGCTTTCATCCTTGTGTTCATTGTGGTATTCGTTTTCCTGCAGGATTTCCGTTCTACCCTTATACCTGCTATTGCAGTGCCGGTAGCGATCCTGGGAACGTTCTTCTTCATGCAGTTGTTTGGATTTACGATCAACCTGCTTACACTGTTCGCACTTGTACTGGCTATCGGTATCGTGGTGGATGATGCGATCGTGGTGGTGGAAGCTGTGCACTCCAAAATGGAGCGTACCAAACTTTCGGCCAGGCAGGCGACCATCCAATCCATGAGTGAGATCTCCGGTGCCATCATTTCGATCACGCTGGTGATGACTGCAGTGTTTGTACCGGTAGGATTCATGCAGGGCCCTGCAGGTGTATTCTATAAGCAATTCGCCTTCACCCTTGCTATCGCTATCCTGATCTCGGCATTGAACGCGCTTACATTAAGTCCTGCGCTCTCTGCTTTGTTCTTAAAGAGCACTCATGAAGAAGAAGGACATGATGGCGCTCCTGCTAAAAAAGCAGGATTTGGAAAGCGTTTCTTCAAGGCATTCAATGCAGGATTTAATGCAACCACCAATAAATACCGGCAGGCTCTTCAATTCCTGTTCCGCCGCAAATGGATCGCCATTGGCGGACTGGTAGTGGTTTCAGCAGCGACCGTTTTATTGATGAAGAAAACGCCGACAGGATTTATCCCAACCGAAGACCAGGGCTTTATTATCTATTCATTGAACCTGCCTCCCGGCTCTTCACTCGACAGAACAGAGAAGGTGATGCATAAACTCGACAGCATTCTTACTACTGTGGAAGCCGTGGAAAGGCGTGGTGCTGTTGCTGGTCTCAACATCGTGGCAAATGCCAACAGCTCTGCTTACGGTGTAGGTTTTATCCGGATGAAGCCGCAGGAAAAAAGAGGTCCCGTAAAAAGTATCGATGGGGTGATGGCGCAGCTCAATGAAAAATTTGCAGTGATAAAAGATGCAAGTGTATTCCTTTTTGTATTCCCTACAGTACAGGGCTTTGGTAACACCAGCGGTTTTGAATTCATTATGCAGGACCGCACCGGTGGGCCACTCGACAGGATGGCCAATACTGCCTATGGCTTTATTGGTGAGCTGATGAAAAGAAAAGAGATAGCGTATGCCTTCACTACATTCAATACAGGCAACCCACAATACATGCTTGATATCAATGAAGAAAAAGCCAAGCAACTGGGTGTTTCCGTAAATGAGCTTATGCAAACATTGCAGGTGTATTACGGCAGCAGCTTCGCTTCCGATTTCAACCGCTTTGGTAAGTTCTACCGTGTGATCGTACAGGCAGATATTCCTTACCGTGCAGAAGAATCTTCGCTGAACAGTGTGTTTGTCAAGAATGATAAAGGAGAAATGGTGCCTGCCAATGCAGTGGTTTCATTGAAGCGTGTATACGGTCCTGAAACAGTGACCCGCAATAACCTCTTCAATGCTGTAACCATCAATGGTATGCCCAAGCCCGGTTTCAGTTCCGGTGATGCCATCAAAGCGATCCAGGAAGTGGCAGCCAGCTATCTTCCAAGAGGATTCTCCTATGAATGGTCTGGTATGACCCGGGAAGAAACAGGGGCCAGCACTGAAACCAGTGTTATATTCCTGCTTAGCCTGGTGTTTGTATACTTCCTGCTGGCAGCGCAATATGAAAGCTATATCCTTCCGCTGGCAGTGATCCTTTCGGTGCCAACAGGTATATTCGGGGTGTTTGCCTTTATCAACCTTACGGGCATTGATAATAATATTTATGTGCAGGTAGGTCTGATCATGCTGGTAGGTTTGTTGGCGAAGAACGCGATCCTGATCATTGAATATGCAGTGCAGCGGCGACGGGCAGGTAAATCACTGACGGCTTCAGCTATTGAGGCGGCCAAGCTCAGGCTCCGCCCTATCCTGATGACATCCTTTGCATTCATCGTAGGCCTGTTGCCATTGACATGGGCCAGTGGTGGTTCCGCATTAGGCAACCGATCCATTGGTACAGGTGCATTGGGAGGAATGCTGACAGGTGTGATATTGGGGTTGTTCATTATCCCGGTACTGTTCATCATCTTCCAGGCACTTCATGAAAAAGTTAATAAAACGAAACCAGTTACTGTCGTTAATCCGGCATTGACATAACAAAAGAAATATTAAAAAGACGTAGAGATGAAAACGATGATGACTTTTCTTAATTACATTCTTTCATTTTTCCGGAAATTATCCGGCAGAAGAACGAGTGATACCCAAAAAGGAATTGCCCTGGCAGATTAAGCACATTGATAAAATAAAAGAGATGAAAACATTAATAAAGCATTCATTTACCATAGCAGCAATATCCATCCTCTTGCTGAGTTGCAGGGTAGGAAAGAACTACCAGCGGCCGGAACTGGTGATGCCCGCCCGATTTGCAGACACTACTACCAGTTTTGCAGACACGAGCAGCATTGCAGATATCCCCTGGACCGATTTCTTTTCTGATACAACCCTCAAGGGTTTGATCAGTAAAGGCATTCAATACAACCAGGATATTCTAATAGCTGTGAAAAGACTGGAGATCGCACAAAGGCAGGCGAAACAGGCAAAACTTTTGCAACTCCCTGACGTGAACCTGCAAGTCACCGGTCAATACAGCAGACCTTCAGATAATAGCCTTAATGGCTTGAGTACACAAAGCTTCCTGAAAAAGAGCCATGTAGAAAATTACAACGCTGCAGTAAGCCTTTCATGGGAAGCCGATATCTGGGGAAAGATAAGAGGCCGTAAAGAAATTGCCCTGACCCAGTATTTGCAAACCACTGAAGCATTGAAAGCAGTTCAGACACAACTTGTATCAGAAATTGCGCAAGGTTTTTTCAACCTGCTGATGCTCGACAAGCAATTGGAAATTGCCCGGCAAAACCTTGCTCTGAACGACAGTTTTCTGACCGCAACAAAACTGTTAAAGGATGCGGGAAATGTTACAGGACTGGCCGTGCAACAGGCAGAATCACAAAAGCAGGCAACTGCTTTGCTGATCCCTTCACTTGAGCAGGATATCGCCCTGCAGGAAAATGCACTGCAGATGCTGACAGGTCAATTGCCTGGCAAACTGGCCCGTCAAACATCACTCACTGCGCTCACCCTGCGCGACAATCTTAGCACAGGATTACCGGTGAGCATGGTAAGCCGCCGCCCGGACGTGCGTTCCGATGAACTGGCATTGGTAATTGCCAATACAAGAGTAGGCATTGCACAGGCAGAAATGTATCCTTCCCTGAACATTACAGCCAGCGGAGGACTGGAATCTTTCAAAGCCAGTAACTGGTTCAATATACCAGGCTCGCTTTTCGGATTGGCAGCAGGTTCCATTCTGCAACCTGTATTCCGCAAAGGCGCGTTAAAAACGCAATTTGAAGTATCAAAACTGGAAAGGGAACAAGCCGTTATTAAATTCAGGCAAACTGTTTTACAGGCAAGCACAGAAGTAGCTAACGCGCTTGTGCAAACAAATAAACTGAAAGAGCAACAAATAATTGCTGCTTCGCAAACAGATACACTGAAAAAAGCTGTGGCAAATGCCCAATTGCTTTTCAGAAGTGACCTGGCCAATTACCTCGAAGTAATAACAGCACAGGGAAATGCATTACAGGCAGAACTGAATCTCGCGCAGATACAGCGAAGCCGCTTAAATGCAATGGTAGAGCTATACCGTGCATTGGGCGGTGGATGGAAATAGATCGGGTGATTATTTTTTGTTGCAAAAGACCTGCCTCCGGGCGGGTCTTTTTATTCATGCCATTCTCATTCGCATCACATTATTCGCATTCGCACCATTCGTGCCAGCCATTTCCCTTATTCATATAATTAGCACCATTCGAATCATTCGTGTAAAAAGGGAGGGAGGAATAGAAATTCCTCCCGATATACAGTATTACCACACACACTGTATGAGACTCTTTATATTGATTTGTTTTTATCAATAGGTGGAGGAAGTAGAGACTTCCTCCTTTCACCAAAAACTAAACGCTTAAGAGAATTACTCTTCTATCAGATATCCTGGCGGATATATCAAGAGTTACTACTTAATGATTTTATAACACAATAGTAGCCCCTTATACGCTCCTTTTTCAGGGAAAGTATATGAATTGCATTTTTTAGCAGTTGAAATGCGGAAACTGCGGATTAAGACAGTTGAAGTTATAAGGAGTTCGGCCTAGCGGAACAGCGAGTATACAATTCCCATTTCCAGCCCTCTCAGTTCAGCCAGCCCTCTCAGCCTTCCGATCGCAGAATAGCCGGGATTGGTTTTCTTTTTAAGATCATCCAGCATCTGGTGACCATGATCAGGCCTCATGGGGAGGGATGTTTTTCTTGCCTGCATTATGGTTACAAGCGATTTCATAACATCATACATACCTGCATCGCCTTCCAGGTGATTATCTTCATAAAAATCGCCGGCAGCATTGCGGCGTGTGCTGCGGAGGTGTATAAAATGGATGCGGTCGGCAAATTGTTTTACCATCGCAGGCAGATCGTTATCGGCTCTTACACCAAAGCTTCCGGTGCAAAAGCAAAGACCATTGGCTGTTGAAGGAACAGCTTCGATCAGTGCGTTTATATCATTGGCTGTGCTTACCACACGGGGAAGCCCCAGTATCGGATAAGGAGGATCATCAGGATGAATAGCCAGTACAACCCCGCATTCTTCAGCCACAGGAATGATCTGCTGGAGAAAATAGATCAGGTTGCTGCGCAGCCTGGCAGCATCGATGCCTTTGTAAGTATCCAGTACACCGGCAAACTGCTCAATAGTGAAGCTTTCTTCACTGCCAGGCAACCCAGCGATGATATTTCTTACCAGTGTTTGCTTCTCTTCTTCGCTCATATTATCCAGGCGCTGCATGGCGATAGCCAGTTGTTCGGCACTATGTTCCGTTAAAGCGCCTTTTCTTTTTAACAGGTATGCATCAAATGCCACGAAAGCTGCTTTTTCAAAACGAAGCGCTTTACTTCCATCTTCTACGGTGTAAGCAAGATCGGTCCTGGTCCAATCCAGCACCGGCATAAAATTATAGGTGATCACTTCAATACCACAGGCAGCAACGTTGCGGATGCTTTGCTTGTAGTTTTCAATATATTGAAGATAATCGCCGGATTGCGTTTTGATATTCTCATGAACGGGTATGCTTTCGATCACTTTCCACGCAAGCCCGGCCTTGTTTATTTCATCTACCCTTTTTTGAATTTCTGCAATTTCCCATACAGTGCCATTGGGAATATGATGAAGGGCTGTTACCACACCGCTGCAACCAGCCTGGCGGATATCAGCTAAGCTAACAGGATCTTTCGGGCCAAACCAACGCATGGTTTGCGTCATTCTATAAGTCGTCATCTTGGTTTATTAATTGCGTATTGGCTAAAAATCAAAAGTAGAAATTAAAGATTCAAAAGGGTAAAACTGTTACGAAAACGTTTCCGTAACGGTCAGGTATCGCAAAGGATACGCAAAGTATGTGCTACGTTGCGCTCTTTGCGTACCCTTTGCGCCCCTGGCGATACTCACTTCCAAATAAGTAAGCATTAATTAATAAAAAAGCTTTGCTTCAATCGTATATCTTCTGATGAACTCCCCACTCTCACTTCAAACTCTCCCGGCTCCACTGTCCAGTTCATATCCTTATCCAGTATAGCCAGATCATCCGGCTGCAAAAGGAATTTGACGGTTTTCTTTTCACCCGGCTGCAAACTGATCCTTTCAAATCCTCTCAGTTGTGTTTCATACGTGATCACACTGCTGATCTTGTCTTTTATATACAGTTGCACCACTTCATCTCCTTTTCTGCCGCCATTATTGGTCACATCCACCGTCACTTCAATATTACCCTGTGAATTCTGCCGGGCAGGATTTACAACCAGGTTACTATAAGCAAAGCTGGTATAACTAAGTCCATACCCAAAAGGATACAAAGAACCGTTAGCACTTGTATAACCTGCACCATTCCTTCCTTTAGCAGGCTGGTCCGCATGAGAACTAGGTTTAAAAGGAAAATTGAATTCTATCTGGCCAATTGATTTCGGATAGGTCATAGAGAGTTTACCGCCGGGATTATAATCCCCGAACAATGTTTCTGCTACTGCTGACCCTGCAGAAGGGCCGGGAAAGCCTGCCAGTAAAATACCAGGCACATATTTATTCGCCCAGTTGATCGTCAGCGGCTGCCCGGTGACCAACACCAGTACTACCGGTTTACCGGTCGCATACAGGGCCTGCAACAACTGTTCCTGCCTGCCCGGCAGATCGAGTGAAGTGCGTGAAAGCCCCTCTCCTACAGTCTTTTCATCTTCACCCAATACAGCAATAATGATATCAGATTTTTTTGCTTCTGCTACGGCTTTGTCAATACCACTCTGCTCTTCTTTACTAAGCGGCGTGTAAATGATCTCTGTTTCCGGCCATCCTTCATTCGTTATCTCACATCCTTTCTCATACACCACATTAACCTGATTACCGAGAAGGTCTTTAATGCCTTTGTAAACTGTTGTTACAGGATTATTGGAAGGGCCATAACGGCTGATCGTGTATTTCGTTGCATCAGCCAGTGGGCCTGTTACCAGGATGTTTTTATTCCCTGTTTTGCTGAGTGGCAAAATATTACCTTTATTCTTAAGCAACACCAGCGATTGCCTGTTTATCTCCTGCGAAAACGCTTCATCTGAAGCTGTGTGCACAAGTTTATCCGATTGTTTTGGATCAGCTACATAAGGCTGATCGAATAAGCCAACCAGGAATTTCACCCGCAGCACATCCCTTACCCGTGCATCAACTGTATTAATGGAAAGCTTTCCTTCTTTTACCAGTTCACGGATATTATTGATATAGGCATCTGGTGGATCGAAATTTGTCCATACATTCAATCCTGCTTCAACAGCCTGACGGGTAGCTTCTTTAAAATCTGCCGCCACATGATGCTTTTCAAAAATATACTCCACAGCACGGCTGTCAGACACTACATATCCATTGAATCCATATTGCTCACGCAATAATTCGGTAAGAAAATAATGGCTGCCCGTAACAGGTACGCCATCCCAGTCGTTATAGCTGCTCATCACACCAAGCGGGTGAGCTTCTTTTATTACGCGCTTAAACGGATAGAGATATAGTTGATGCATTTCCCTCGGTGCTACATGCGGGTCTGTTCTGGCCTCCCCATCCCGCCCGCCTTTGGGCACGCTATACACAGCAAAGTGTTTGATAGTAGCAGCCACGCCCTGGCTTTGGATACCCAGCGTCATCTGCTTACCAAGTTCCGCGATCAGGAAAGGATCTTCTCCATAACATTCCACTGTTCTCCCCCAGCGTTGGTCGCGTGCGGGGTCAAGAATAGGCGCATAAATATTAGTGTAACCCAGTGCTTTTGCTTCACGGCCCACTATCTCACCCGCCTGCCTCACTAATTGCTTATTCCAGGTTGCACCAATGGATATGGGGGCAGGAAGCGAGGTTGCCCTGTCGTGCGTAAGGCCATGTATTCCCTCATTGGTAAAATCGACGGGAATGCCCAATCGTGTTTGCTCAACAAACCATTTCTGCACGGTATTGATCGCATCAGCATGTTTGCTGAAAGGATAGGAATATTGTGATTGCGCTTCAGGCTTGAAAGGAAGACTGTTGAGATGTTCGTCAATATTAGCGATACCATCTTTCCAGATACTGCTCTTCCATTGCGCAGTGGGCAATTCATCTTTCAGCACACGGCCATAACCATACAGGGTAGCCATCTGGCAAGTCTTCTCGTCCAGGTTCATCTGCGACAGGAGGTCTTCGACACGCTTATCAACGGGCTGAGCCGGGTCTTCAAAAACATCTTTACGCCCGTTCTTATTAAAATCGATCCAGCCTTTTTTGTAAATAGTGGAAGGCTGTGCAAATGCAGTCATTGTACTAAAGCAGGCAACTGCTGTAAGTAGTTGTTTCATCCGTATATCTTTTATGCTTTTTTAGCCGGATGGGACTCTGCATGATAAAACTTTCATTCTCCTGCAGAGAATAATAAAAGCTTCATCATGCTTCGTCTCATCCGTATATCTTTTATTTTATCAGAGGGGCTAAAAATCTGCCCGTTCCATTTTTGGCGTAAGCCAATGTATCAGCAACCAGGCGATCAAGAAAGAAAGCCCACAGAATATGAAAAGGATATTATATCCTGCTGTAAGATTATTTATTCCTTTATAGTAATCCAGTATAGCCCCTACTCCAAGAGGGAACAACACACCACCTACTGCCCCAGCCATGCCACCAATACCGATTACAGAACTTACGGCTTTGGATGGCAGCATATCAGATACGATCGTAAAAATATTAGCGCTCCAGGCTGCATTGCCAGCAATAGCCAGGCAAAGCAACCCCACCACTACCCACATATTATCCGTATATCTCGTTGCAATGATCGGTAATACCATTAATGCAGACACCAGCAAGGCCATCTTCCTTGCTTTATACACGAGCCACCCTTTCTTGATCAGCTTTGATGAAAGATATCCTCCACCGATAGCGCCAACTGTTGCGGCAGTGTAAATAATAATAAGTGGCGGAGAGGGTTTCTTTAAATCGAGATGAAAAGTGCTGGAAAAATAAGAAGGCAGCCAGTACATGAAAAAATACCAGATAGGATCGGTAAAGAATTTACCAATGATGAAAGCCCAGGTTTGTTTTAAACCAAATAGCTTCACCCATTTAATATTCTCCCCTTTCTCAGCCTGCTCTTCGTTATCACTTTTAATATAATTCAATTCTGTTTCAGACAGCCGTCTTTGCTTTTCAGGCACTTCATAAAAAATACGCCAGGCGATCAACCATAAAAAACCAATCGCTCCCGTAATGAGAAAAGCGGCCTGCCATCCATAAAATCCAAGTATCCAGGGAATGATCACAGGGGCCAGTACGGCACCGATATTGGAGCCGGAATCAAAAAAGCCTGTGGCCAATGCTCTTTCTTTTTTGGGAAACCATGACACTACCGTTTTTACAGCCGAAGGGAAATTACCTGATTCACCTAATCCCAGTAAGGCCCTCACAGCACCAAAACCAAAGGTCGTTTTCACCAATGCATGGAGCATGGCTGCAATACTCCAGATAGTAATTGAAATGGTGTAACCGAGTTTACTGCCGATCTTATCAATGATGCGGCCAAACACTAAAAGCCCGAATGCATACGCAGCTGTAAATGCTGCAACGATATAACTGTAATCAGATTCAGTCCAGTGGAATTTTTCCTCCAGCACAGGCTTCAGGTATCCCATCACCTGCCGGTCGAGATAATTGATGGTAGTGGCAAAGAACAAAAGGCTGCAAACTACCCAACGGTAATTGCCTGGTTTGCTCTGCCCTGCTGTATTGTTATTCGTTGACATGATGGCTATTTATCTTTTTTTCCCCAATATGCTATAATAAATAAGGAATAGGTATGAAGGGATCAGTATCCAGTAGGCATACTGATTATTGGATGTTTTTGCGAGCCAGCCATACACTAAGGGCAGCAATGCCCCGCCTGCGATACCCATGATCAGTACAGCCGAACCTTTTGCCAGTTTTTCGCCCTGCAAACCTTTCAAAGCCTGTGGCCATATTGCAGCCCATAACATGGCATTCGCCAATCCAAGCAATGCCACACAAACTACAGAAGCCATGCCCGGCAACAAGAGGATCAGTACAGAAACGACCAAACCAAGACAGGAGGAAATATAAAATGCCTGCTGTTGTGAAATGATCCTGGGTATAAGTGTAATACCGGTAAGATAACCGATCATCATACAGGTGAGTGTATAGGACGCAAGCGTTTTTGCCGTGTCCAGTCCCATACCATGATAAGATCCATAATTACCAATGGTATCACCAGCCAATACTTCCACACCCACTGCAAAAAATATAGCAGTGAACCCCAATAAAAAATTATTGCTCCTGGTGGCAGTTGGTTTACTGCCGGTTTCCCCCACAGGTATTTCCGGTTTTATTTCCGGCAAATGCGCATAACGGATAAGAACTGCAATGATCAGCCATATAGCAGCCAGCACACAATAGGGAACGATCACATCCTGTGCAAGTTCATCCAGTCTTGCCAACTTTTGCGTACCGCTCATCTGCGCAAGCTCAGCAGTCAATGCATCCGAATTTTTCAGGATAATGCTTCCCATGATCAGCGGTGCAAGTATCCCTGCTGTTTTATTGCAGATCCCCATGATGCTGATACGGCGGGCAGCAGTTTCCTGCGGGCCCAATAAGGTGATATAAGGGTTAACAGCAGTTTGCAAAAGTGTAAGTCCTCCCCCTGTTATAAATAAACCAACCAGGAAGAGAAGATATGACCTGGTCAATGCAGCCGGCACAAACATGAGACAGCCAGCCGCCATTACACAAAGGCCGACACTCATTCCTTTCACCATGCCGGTGCGTTGCAATAACTGACCAGCAGGTAAAGCCATTACTGTATAAGAAATATAGAATGCAAATGTTACGAGATACGCCTGCCATTCTTCCAGTTCACAGGCAATCCGCAGGTAGGGGATCAATGTGGCATTGATCCAGCTTACAAAGCCGAAGATGAAAAAGAACGATCCGATGATCAGGATATTCTTCGTGTATTGATTGGATACGGACGGCTCCAGGTTTGCACTAGCGGATACAGACATAATACAGTTTATTTATTTTCCATTGCTGCGTGAACACTTCCATATTTCAACAACCGCGTTTTAGCTTCTTCATAATCCCTGATACCGGTTTTTTCCATCAGCATGCGTGTGCCCCGGTCGATCAGCTTTTCATTGCTGATCTGCATATGCACCATGCGGTTGTCATGCACCTTGCCAAGGCGGATCATGACGGTAGTGGAGATCATGTTCAGTACCATTTTTTGGGCAGTGCCGCTTTTCATCCGCGTGCTGCCCGTAATGAACTCAGGGCCTACGATCACTTCTACCGGATAATCGGCGTGTTCCGCAACAGGCGAATCAGGATTGCAAACGATACAACCCGTGGCAATGCCATTCTTCCTGCATTCCCGCAAAGCACCTACCACATAAGGAGTGGTGCCGCTGGCAGCAATGCCGATCACAAAATCTTTATCTGTCACTTTATAATCCTGCAGGTCCTTCCAGCCGGTTTCATAACTGTCTTCTGCATCTTCAATTCCAAAGCGAAGGGCAGCATCCCCACCTGCCATCAGGCCATTCACCATGCCAGCATCCACTCCATAAGTGGGCGGGCATTCACTTGCATCAAGCACCCCCAATCTTCCACTGGTGCCGGCACCCATATAAAACAGGCGTCCGCCTGAGGCCAGCCGGGGTGCGGCTGCATTTATCAATGCTTCGATGCGCGGCAACACCTTTTGTACAGCTAATGCCACTTTCTGATCTTCTTCATTGACATGTTGCAACACTTCAGCTGTAGACATTTTTTCAATATGCCTGTAAACCGAAGGTGATTCTGTGATTTTGCGTCCTGTGTTCTGCTCTCCCATAATTTTTAAACTTTTCTGTATCTGCTTTTCAGTAAATCATTCATATAAGCATTTATCTCCCATTGGTCAGCCACCGGTTGCCTGGTATAAGGCAATTGCGGCATATAAGGATAAGGCCCAAACTCTGCAGTGAATGTCAGGAATGATTGACCTGCCTGTTTATTAGCGCTGTACACTTTATCCCAACACCGGAAATGCATGTCCAAAGCTTCCTGCCACTCAGGTGCGCGTGGATCGTTTACCTGTGCTCCCTGCGTATGCCCCACGCGTGCATGAAAATGACGCGTACGGGAAATGGCCAGGTCAACTGCATCCTGCTGATCATGCAGGAAGGTTTCCGCTACCGCTACCCAATGTGAAATATCGAGCGTCAACAGCAGCTCCGGCAATTGTCTTAAATATTCTGCCGTTATGTGTGCTGCAAAACTGAACTTGCCCCGGTGTGTTTCATGATATACCGGTATGCCTGTTGAAACGGCGGTTCTTGTTGCTTCAGCAATCAGTGCTGCATTCTGTTCCAGGGTGTAATAATCTTTACCTGTTTGAGAATTGATCAGCAGCGGTTTTGCGGCCGCCATAATTTCCAACCGCTTCTTATATGCTTCCAGGTGCTGTTCAAAATCCGGTTCTACTGTTTCCCAATGCTGGGCTACAAGTTTTAACCCGTATTTAGCCAACGCATTTAATACAATATCCTTTTCTTTTTTATCTGCGGGCACATCTGTTTCCACTCCATCATACCCGCTCTCTTTTACCCGTTTGGCAAATTCATCCCAGGGAAGATGAGTTTGTCCCCAGCGTGGGCAAAAGGAAAAGATTTCTAAATACATTCAAATAGTCTTTTATCTGATCAATATTGAAAGAGAGTCAAAATACAAAATCTATTTGAAAGACACTTTCTCAACAGCAGGATCAAACAATAAGGGATAGAACTGGCCCTCCATTTTCTGCCCTTTAGCAATACCCGGTGTGGTAGGTAATAATTCATCATCTGAATTGGACAATGTTCCGTCCGCAAACACATTCAATACAAAAGCGCGGCGGGACCTTTCCGATTTATTAGCATAAGAGCCATGCACCATCAGTGGATGATGAAAGCTGGCGTGCCCTTTCTTCAATTCAATAGGAATTGGTTTGAAAGCCGCCTTTTGTTCTTCTGTCAAATAATCTTTCAGTCCCTCCATATCCCCTGCCAGTTCCGGCTTATCGAGCAGGCCCCAATGCTGACTGTATGGTACATAATACAGGCACCCGTTTTCTGTAGTGGCATCATCCAGCCCAACCCAGCAGGTAAGATGCTGTAGCGGGGCAGTGCGTGTCCAGTATGAATAATCCTGGTGCCAGGCCACTACGCCTCCATGCAGCGCAGGCTTGCAGAAAAGCTGATCATGCCAGAAGCGAACGGCTTTATTACCCAGCAACTGGCTTGCAGCCATTACAAAAGCAGGGTTCCATAATATATCATGAAATCCTTCTGTGATGCGCCAGGCTCCCAATGCGTGGAAAAGCACTGTGTTCACATCAGCTGATTCATTGGATGCAAACTGGTAAAAGAGCGAATTCCCGGGATGGTCGGGGTCTACGATCTGTGCCAGTTCCGCATTCAGCTTATCAATCTGCCACTCGTCGAGCAACTTGATATTGCTGACATACCCATATTCATTATAAAAATCCACCTGTTCTTTCGAAAGACGGTATTGCTCCCATTCTGCAGCAGAGCCGGGCCAGCGGAATAAATCTGACACCAGTTTATGGAATTTTGATAAATCACTCACTGTTGTTACCGGCATAATTATAATTTTTCAGATTAATAATTGAGGGTCGACAATTGCTTTGCTTCTTCTATTATTTTGGCAGCGCTTTCTTTTTCCAGGAAAAGACATGCGCCTGCATGTTTTCTTAGTATGGTGGAAGGATATTGCTCGGTCACTTCGCTTTTCAACGTGTGATAAACAGCCTGTGCTTTAGCAGCACCGGGCACCATGCAAAAGATCTGGTCGGCTTTTAAAAGTGCCGGGATCGTAAGGGTAAATGCATATACGGGTACCTGGCTTATGTTATCAAAGCATCCTTCGTTTACCTGCTGTTGTTTGCAGGCTTCGTCGAGATCAACTATCTTAACCAGCCTGGGATCATTAAACTCTGCAACGTGCGGATCATTGAACGCAAGATGCGTGTTCTCACCAATACCCATGCAGGTAATATCCACCGGGTGCTCACGCAGCAACGCTGCATATCTTTCACATTCAGCCTGGTGGTCAGTTGCCTGGCCATTCAGGTAAAATACGCGGCGGAAAGGCACTTTGTCGAATAATCTTTTCTTCAGGAAGATACCAAAAAGCTGCGGATCATTTTCCGGCAGGCCAATGTATTCATCCATGTGGAAAGCCTGTACACGCTGCCAGTCAATATCCTGTTTGATAAATGATTCAAGGAACTCGTTCTGTGAAGCAGCAGCGGCAAAAATGATGTTTACTGTTTCTTTTTGTTTTAACAGGAGATTGATACTGGCTGCTGCCATCTTCGCTGCATCTTCTCCCATTGTGGTCCTGTTTTCATGAATACGTACTCTCAACTGGTCGGCTACAAAATCTGTCATTTGGTTTATATTTTATACTGAATATTTTCATGAATAAGTGTAGGAACAGGCGGAAGAGCTGATTGATCACTCTTCCGCCTGCTAAGGTTTTAAAGTCTGAATTTCACACCAGCACGTCCCCAGAATGAATAGAATTGTTTTTGATACATCCGGTCTTCCTGACCGAAATAAACCCTTTGCGGAGCATTGGTCAGGTTTTGGGCTTCAGCGTAAACAGTAAATCTTTTATTGATCCGGTAAGATGCGTTTGCATCGATCTGCACACGTCCTGCCTGAATGATATCCTGCTCTTCATCCGCACCAAGTGTAGCAATATAAGAACCGTTATAGTTCAGGTTACCTTGTACAGTCAAACCTTTCCAGCCATAAGACAAAGAAGCGTTTGCTGTATGTGTAGCCTGACCTGGCAGGCGAAGATCTTTACGCAGTTGCGCGTCTGCACTGGAATGAGAATACGTATAGTTAGCCAGCACAGAGAACCCTTTCAGGAAACCAGGAAGGAAAGTCAGGTTTGCTTGTGCATTCAGTTCTACACCGAATACGTTAGCAGCATCACCATTCAGGATCTGACGATATCTCCAGTCTGTATATTGGTCTGCTCCTGGAAATTCGTTGCCTGTTAAACGTGTTTCACTGGCATATTGGAATTTGTCGATCTTCTTGTAGAAAACACCAGCAGACAAGATACCGAGGTTAGAAAGATATTTTTCTGCCATCAGGTCAAAATTCGTAGCAAACGCTGGCTTCAATTCAGGATTACCCTCTGAGATGATCTCACTTAATATGGTGATGGTGCGCCCTGGCACGAGATCAACAAAGTTTGGCCTTGAGTAACCGAAAGTAACGGCGCCACGGATCAATGTTGACTTGTTGATATCATATTTCGCCTGCAGGTTGGGAAGGAATTTGACATAACTTGTCTTCTTTTGAGTAGGTGTGGTTGATTCCCATAGTTCGTCAGCACCAATCGTGATGATATTACCCTTGTAATCAACATTCGTGTGCTCCACTCTTAAGCCGGCGATCAGCATCCAGCGGTTGAATTGGATACGGTTCATGATATAACCGGACGCAACAGTTTCGACCGCATCGTAGTAATAAGCGTCGATGGTACCGCGTGTTGTTTCTTCCTGCTTTGTGAAATAAGCGGGATCATTTTGATATTGATTAAAGAAATCGATGGTTTTATCTTTATCTGCACCAAGACCGAAATTGGTAGCTCCATCAAGCAGGTCAGCCGACACTTCCGGGTTTCCCATAAAGTTGGTCAGGTTTCCTGTTGCGGCTGCACCGGTATATGTGCTTACCAGCGCAGTTTCCGGGCGCCATCTTGAGTTGTGCATTCTCTTTAATTTACCACCCATTTTAAAAGTGGCGGAGTTGTTACCCAACTTATAGTCATAAGTAGCATTGATCTTGCCCACGAAATTTTTACCTTCTGTATTCCAGTTGTCCCTTTCTACCGTATTATATTTAAAAAGAGAAGCATTGTTTTTCCAGTCGGTTCCAGTGGCCATCAGATAGTCTGTAGAAATATCAGTGATCTGCAAGGGAATATCGCCTGTGATATAATTGTATGTTCCTGCAATGGTTTCATACTGCGAGTTGCTGAAAAACGCTCCCATATCCAGCTTTACACGTTTGATACGGGTTTCAAATTGCAGGTTCAGATTTACATTTTTGTTGTCTTCGTTAGCGGAACGTATCTCATTGTAAGAACGTCCCCTGGTTGTTGTATAAACGCCTTCTGCATTTTGTGTGGTCCGGGACGACTGCATTCTTGTGCGTTTGCGATACCGGGTGAGCTCATTATCATGATCGCTATACATGAAGTTTGCAACGAAGCTGGTCACAGGACTTAAGCTAATATCCATGGTACCTGAAAGGCCTTTACGCGTACGTTGATTCTCTACATATAAATAACGCACATCCGTTGGGAAGTAGATTGGACCTTTCCCATAATCTTTTTGCTCCCATACCTGGGCACGAACTTCATCATATCCGTTGGTGGTACGGTAATAACTTGCATTCGCCATCAGACCTAACACACCATTCGGGTTCTTGGCAGTTGCAAAAAAACGTTTGCCGACAGAAAGGTTGCCAATGCCATTTGCTTTACTGCGGAGATCATTGTAACCAAGGCCGGCGTCCAGTGTCAGTCTTGTTTTCAGCGAAGTGGCAGTAGGTGATTTCATGTTGATCTGCCCTGCGATCGCATCGCCATCCAGATCAGGTGTCAGTGTTTTGATCACTTCCATTGAAGCAAGTACGCTGGTCGGGATCACATCCAATTGAGCGTTACGGCTGCCTTCTTCTGATGAACCCATGATCTGCTCGCCATTCACATTGATATTGGTGAAATTACCTGGCGTACCGCGCAATTGAATCGTAGCACCTTCACCGCTGCTGTTGCGACCAATGGTCACACCCGGCAGGCGCTGCATAGACTCTGCAACGTTGAGATCAGGATAGCGGCCCATCAGGTCGGCAGAGATCACCTGTTTGATGTTGTCGGCATTGCGTTGCTGGTTCAATGCTTTTTGCTGGCCTTCACGCACGCTTGATACAGTTACACCGGAAAGGCTGACAGTATTGGGCGTAAGTTTAATTTCGCTGTTAACAGTCTGGCCAGCTCTGACCTCGATATTCTGTTCAAAAGATTTAAAGCCCATGTAATTGATCACAAGCGTGTACGTTCCCTGTTTTACTCCCAGGAATTCATAAACACCTGCGAGATTGGTGGTAGTACCTCTTGTACTACCTTTTATTGTAACAGAAGCGCCAGGCAATGCGCCTCCATCCAGATCGGTTACCTGTCCCTTAATATCTCCGCTCGTTGACTGAGCTGAAATACCTGAAAAGAAGAACAGGAATGCCAGTGTAATCACCGGCATCAGCAGTTGGTGGATCCTTTGTTTCATTTTGCAGATATTTTTTAATAAAAAAATAGTTCTCATTTTAAGCAATCGTTTATGTGTTTATTTGAATTTAAAATTTCGGTAATCCACCAGGAAACGCAAGGCAAAGCTGGTCCCGATGTCGCGGTTGGTCAGCCATATTTTTCCTTTTTGAAAACGGGTGCGTGTTTCCAGTACTGCGCCGCGCAGATTCGGATCAGGATGATCTTCTGCATAGCGGTTCTTAATTATCCAGGTAGCAGATTTTTCGATATTGGGGTCAAACTCTTTGAACCCTTCTTTAGACAATTCGATCCATACAATACCGGCGAGTGCAACTGCAGAGCCTGTTGAAGATCCTTTATCCGGTTTCTGCCCGTTTGTATAGTTGTCATAAAAGATGGTCCCGTCTTTTTGCTGTGCTTTGGCAAATGCGCGAGCTGTTTTAGCTGCAGACTCCAGGTATTTTCTGTCGCCGGTAAGCTTGAAGGCTTCAATCAAAGATTCGGCATACCACAATGAAAAGCGGGGGTGGAATGTATGTGCTTCAGTTGAATTGGGCATGAAACGCATCCATACGCCTTCTTCTCCCTGTTTTTCGATCAGGCTATTGCACAAAAGGATGAAAGCGTCTTTGAATTTTTTATCGCCTGAAAATTCATACGCGTCTTTGAACAAAGATCCTTCAGTGTTGGGCCGCGACACATCAAACAGTTCCTGGTCTTTCTGCGCTTTTTGTTTCCAGAAAGGGCTGTACTCTTTCAACACCTCTCCTGTTTTTGCATCAATATTATCATAACATACTCCTTGCTCAGGGTAATACATATTAGCCAGCATCCAGGAAGCAGCATTAGTAGCTACTTTCGCATACTTCGGATCTTTGGTTACGCGAGACAGTTCATATATACCCGGTGTTCCATCAGAAACAGTGGCAAATACGATAAAGTCTTCGCCAAGCACATCTCCATGTCTTGCATCCACCATTCCCTTCAGCTTGGGATGGTCTTTTATTTCCATGCTGATCCAGAAATTGCCGCCACGCTTGGCAGCATCCAGGTATGATTTATTACCGGTTGCTTTGTAAGCAGCCAGCAATGCGTTTATGGCCTGTCCAGTATGCCAGGGCACTTCATACTCATACCATTTTCCTTCCGTCACGTTATAGTCGCAACGCGACTTGCCCTGTTTGTCGAGGATCACTTCGGAAACATAGCGGGCTGTTTCATTAATAGCTTTGGTTATTTCTTCCTTTTTGGGTTGAGCATTTACCTGCATTCCACCCAGGGAAAGAGCCAGAAAGGAAAAAGCACAAAAAGCTGTCTTAATCGGCCTCAAATGTTTGATCTTTTGCATTCAGTGTATACTTGTGTTTATGATTGGTAATGGCAAGATCGTCCTGCAGTCTGAATGTAAACGTCCAGGGCCGATCATTTTGCTTTCTTATTTTCACTAGTACATGATTCACACCTCCTTTAAGAGGCAGATTTAATTGTTCTTCCCCTGAGCTGCGTCCATTGCCTGAAAATACCTTTACACCATTGCAATACACTTCAGTTTCATCATTCACTGTAATAAAAGCATTGGCGTTGACAGCTTTCTCCGCATTGATCAGGCAATACGCATATCCTGATACTGAAACAGGATTTTTATAGTTAGCATCCAGGTCAATGATCCCTCCTTCTGTTGAGGAATACTTCTGCCAGCGATAGGTTTTTCCCAGGTAATGAGTGAAATCGCCAGGGGATGGTGGCTTATCATATTCTTTATTGGAAGAATACAGGAATCCTGGCAATTCACTCTTATCAGCTAAAGGAAAAGGGCCTCCGACCATCCAGTTCTTAAAATAAAAACGGTCGCTCACAGTAATGTTCAGCCGCAGTGCAGATGCCGGCGGAATAGTATGGTGGGCTGCAATTGCAGTATGGGCTGCCCTAAGTTGTTGTCGCAGTTGCAACAGGTCATTTCTTTTTTTATTATACGGCTCCATGGTCTTATCGAGCCAGTACAACTGGTTTTCGCTCAACCAGGATTTACGGAACCATTCAGCATGAGCAGCATACCGCTTTTGCAGGGCACTGGCTGCATCGATGCATTCCTGCAACAGTCCTTCTGCCTTAGCCGCATTGGCAGACAGAGTAGCATCCGCATATTTTTTTACAATGCCTGCAATTACCACCCTTGTATCAATGATCAGTTTATACTGACCTATTGCATATTTCAACGCATCAATATCAGACAGATTTCTGCTGCCTTTAGCTGCATTGACGTAAGAAGCGGCCGCATTTAATATTTCCGTTGCTTTTGTTGCAGATGAGTTGTTGAGAATAAGTTGCTTGCCGCTATCGGGCAGTATTTTCTGATACCAGAGCTGATCATTCAGGTTATATGTCAGCTCGAGTCCTCTTAGTTCCATCAGTTTGAAGAGGGCCTTCACATAATTATCGTCTTTGCTGCTATAGGCAGCAAGAGAAAAACGCTGATCAAAACTGTTTTCATAAGCCGTGCTTACATTCCAGCTTTTTTCTGCTGCCACATACACGCCATACCAGTCTCCTGCAAAAAGATACGTGCCGCCGTCGTCCCAGATAGTTGTAAATGCACCGGTAGAACCATTCAGTTTACCCTGTTCCAGAAACCCTTTGATATTTGCTTTTGCCATCGCCATATCAGGGAACATACGGTAAGAATTGAGTATGCCGGGGCAGACCATGAATTCCAGGCCACGCTCAGTGAAAGGCTTGATCCAGGGATCAAAACTTTTTTTGTCGCCATATTCCCAGGTGAGGTAGATCACATCTTTAGGCAGCATGTCCAGCACTTCTTCATGTTGCAAAGCAATATCCCCCCACATCATCATCCGCTTGCCATGGCTTTTAACTACATCGTAAAGAAACTTCAGGTGATCAGCATAAAACCGGGCCTGACCAATACTGTCAATATAAGGTTTTGATCTGCCTTTACCCAAGTCGAATGTTTCATCACAGTTCACATTAAAATAAGGTGCACTGAACGCATCACACAATTCCCCGATCACATCTGCCAGGAATTTTCTTGCTTTCGGATCAAGCGGAGAGATCAATGTTGATGTTTCTCCCATTGATTTGTATTGAGGCAGTGCCAGGATCTTTTCAAAATGCCCGAATGATTGGAAACTGCCGATCAACTGCATCTGGTATTTGGCAGCATATGCAGATAATTCTTTTATCTGTGGAATGGTGAGTTTGCCATTAGCCGGAGCAAAATCAGGATGAGACAGGGGCTGAACAACATGCTCGATATAAAAAGAAAGATAGTTGATCTTCAGTTCCGCCATCCTTTCAATCTGTTTCTTTATATAATCAACAGTAGGAATGGGGCCACGGCTGATATCATCATATATCACACGGTGTTCAAAAGAAGGCCAGTCAGTAATAGATAAAGCTGTATTCCATTTACTCCTGGTGAGTTGTTTCAATGTTTGCAAGCCATAAAAAAGGCCGGTTTCAGTATTGGCAGCGATCAGTCTTTGCTTTTTATTTACCAGCAGTACATATCCTTCTCTTCCGATCTTGTCAAGCAGACCACCAGCTTCTGCCTGCAAAAGGGAATCTGTTTTTTTGTTTTTTCCGATAAGTGCAAGAGTGATATCTGCCTGGGGTAATTTGTTGTTTTTCTCTTCCGCAACAAATTTGTTCCAGTTCTCCTTAAGCCGCATTACAGCAGCCCGATCAAGTCCCTGGTTCTGAAAGCGCAAGCTGGCAGGAAAAGAAATGGCTTGGGAAGTTAAAGACACCTGTTGGGGATAAGGGAGTACCGGCAGGTCGTTCGACCAGCAGTTTGCACCAGCAAATAGCACAATGATCAACAGCAAGAAGTTCCTACTAATAGTCCTCATTTATTTCAAAGCCTTTTAAACTAATAGAAGAATCCAAATCTGAAAAATACTTCGACCGCCTGTTACAAAACAAATGATGGGCATTTTCCAGGATCCAATCGTTATACAACACTAATATAGGATTAATTTCCGGTAACGTACCCGGAAATTGTTAAAAATTTTATCAAAGAAATCGACACTTTCTCCACTGTTACTGTATTTTAACAGACACCGAATTATTCAAGGTGGTGATCTCCGCCTGGCCGCATGACGCGCCAATAGTTAACATACGCATACCCGCTGATGATTTCAACCTGAAAATCACTTGCTTCGAACGCGGTTTCAGATCATCCGGCGCTTCCAGCACAGGCATATCCAGGCTGTCTTTTACCTGCCCGTCAATGGTTAATACGATCTTGCAATTCCGGGCTGCCTGGTTGCCGATATTATGTATAACTGCCTGTACATCCACTTCTCCCGCCGCACTTTTCACAAAAGTGATATCCCTTGCTGCAAGTGCGAGGTCGGGCTTTGCTGATTTACCGGAGGCATGAGCTTTCAGTTGCTCCACTGAAACAATCAAAAGCTTACCAGCCGGCAGGTGCAGGGATATATCATTTACTCTTTCTTTCAACTCAATAGTAGTATCGATCAGGTTTTCATCTGCAACTCCATCATTATTACGGTCAATACCTGAACGCAGTTTATATAAACCAGGCTGCAATTGCCAGGTGCGTAGCCCTATTGTTTTCTCATTACCGAAATTATAGAGTGACGCAAGTACTGTCTTTTCATCTCCTCCCTTCACAAGAATAGCAACATCTTTACCAGTGTTTTTCCATGAAGTGATCAGCGAAGGATATTCATAGCCTGCTCCAAAATGCCCGGTATACATACCCATAAGAATATTACTTCCGGGTATATACACCCTGTCGGTGAATTTTACTTCACTGGTGAGAAGAGGAAAATTATATCGAAGCGTTTGCAATATCTTCTGCAATCCATTTTCCAGGATAGTATCGTTGTAGCTTATGGAGTACCGGTTATAAGGCTGTCCATACAATTGCACCAATGAATCATACTGGTTGTTCCGGGTAAGTTGTTTAGCCATAGCAAATACTTTACCCATAGGATTTGTAGCGGGATCATGATCTGATCCACCGGAAAGCAATTGCTGTTTCACCCAGGCTAGACTGCCGGGTTGTGCGGCTTCCCGGTCTTCCTTCTCCCATCTTGCTTTATTGATAAGTTCATTATAAAAATTAACTGTACGCAGATAGAATGCATTTTGCGTAATGGCATACATGCCCATCAAATGATATTGCAGTTCATTAACATGCCCGAGATGATCCCAATCATAATAATCATAGGTGAGATCGGGGCTATACCATTTTTTGCTGTCGCCCCCTATCCTGTCGCCCACAAACCCAATAGCAGAAGGCAATACGCCTGCGGGTTTGCCATTATCCGTTCTTGCCGCATCGGCTATCCATGCTTTGCACCACTCGCCGAACTGCTGAACGATGGAAGGATTTTCATTATACCATGCTGCCCATAGCCCCGGCAATAAAGCTCTTGCGTTCAGGGCCACATCCACGCCATACGGAAATTGCGGCACCACTTCCGTTGCAGAAAGATAATACGATCTGAAATGACGATGACCAAGGGGAGTAATGCCGGTCCATACATCAGCAAAATTCTGCATACTGATCATACATCTTTCCACATACTCAGGATCTCCATAATTGACAAGGAACATACCCGGATGTGTGTCGCGGAATAATTCTGCCGAGTGTTCCACATCATCCACTTTTTTTGCAAAGCCGCGTTCCAGCAGGCCACTGTTCCATACGCCATCAGCCAGTCGCATATAACCCAGTTTCGCCAGGCTATCATCTGCTCCGAGAACAGCAGGCAGCCACCAGCGAAGTATCTCCACATCATCGCCATACTTGCCACCTAATTCACCATTGGCCGTTTGTTTTTGCGTTATCCACCAATGGATCACTTTCAGCATGCGATGCATAGCCTCCTGCTGATAAACAGCCCATAAAGGAGCGCCTTGCTGCGTTGTAACAGGAAACTCCTCATCCTTTATTTTCTCTCCCAGGTACATACTGATGATCTCATTCGCCGGATATGCTTTTTGCAGGGAAGTAAAATATGCACGGGCAGTTTTTTCATGCGCCGGGTTATTATCTTCCTGGTCGAGCCAGTAGTATATTCTGGCAAGAAGGTAACTCGCCCGGTTGTACAATGGATCTGTTGGATCTGCGATCACCTGCTCCAGCAGATCTGCTGCTGCATACATGCGATAGATCAGGCTCAGGCCTGTTTGTTTGGTTGCCCATAACCAGCCGCCTGCATCAAAATAGTAACAGGCCAGCAAATACTTATCAATAGTGTTCAAGCGGTTCAGCAAAGTAATATCGGCTGTATCCTTCTTCCATTTCTCCAATAGCGTTAACCGGAATGCGCTCACTGCAGAAGTATCTTCTTCCAGTTCGCTATCAAAACGGATGGATTGGCTGGCAGATGCTGGTCTCAATTCAACAGCATATAACCCCACTCCTGTTCCTGTACCCTGTATCTTGATCACGGCATTTCCTCCTTTGATCGAAACCTTATGCCTGACCGTTTTATAAGCAAGCCTGTACCACGGGGCGTTGATGGTATCCCCGAATTGCTCACCATTCACTGTAACAAGCATTCTCATAGATATGCTATCCTTATTACCCACACTAAGTGTAAGGTAATAATCATCATCAGGCAGATCAACCCTGTAGACCAGGCTGTCTTTGCTCAAAACGCCTGAACGTAAAGAAGGGTCATGCAGTTTTTCATTCAATAATTCAAAAGCACCAGATGGAGCATGTAACCAACCATAACCCTTCGAAACATCATACTGCATTGCATTAGTGATACGTGTATATCCGTTTGCTGCAGGTAAACCATCCGTTCCCATATCAAAAAGAAAATTCTTTCCCTGCCCGCTTTTATTACAGGAACCCAGGAAGAACAATCCGGCTAACATAAATATGAAAGAATACTTCAAATAAATCGTTTGATCAGGTTAAGGAAGTTTTGCTATTTCTATACCTGCTGTGATCACAGCACCTAAGCCACGCGGGTCGTTATCGATCGTTTTACGGTCAAAATAAAATTGCTCATCAAAGCCGATCTCCGTGCCGCGGCAGATACCATGCACTACACCATTTGCATCAATCTTTCCTGCAACTGCACTCCATGCTTTCAGGGCAGGTTGTTTGAATGATTTATTGAGCCAGCCTTTCCGCACACCCCTGGCCATTGCCAATGCGAACATGGCTGTGCAGGATGTTTCTTTATATGATTCAGGGCGTGTCAACACCTGGTGCCAGAAACCGTCCCTGTCCTGGTATTTCACAATACTGGTGATATGCTGGCGGAATGCTTCCAGTATCTTTTTATACGCGGGATGATTGGTGGGCAGCCAGTCCAGCAATTCTGCTGTAGCCCAAACTACCCAACCATTGGCCCGGCCCCAATAGGCTACGGATTGCTGACCGGTTTTGCTGAACCAGCCATGTTTATATAAACCTGTTTGAGGATTCAATAAGTATTTCCGGAATTGTATCACCTGGCGTACGGCATCTTCCATATATTTTTTTTCACCGGTTGCTTTCGCCATCCGCATTAAAAAGGGTACGCTCATAAAGAGGTCATCAGCCCATATCGTGAACTCTTCAGGTTCCGGTCTGCAGAAAGTGCTGTCTTGCAATCGTACTTGCTTAGTAGAAACATAGTCAAGCAAAGGCTCCAGGAATTTACCGATCGCTTCATCCTTTTCATCTACATACAATCCTGCAAAGGAAAGCGCCGGTGCTCCTGCATCATCCAGCATAGTGCGGCGGAAGATGCGGTGATAACTACCACGCCATGCATATAAAGAATCATATTGCCATTTTATATACTCATAATTATCCAGTATAAAGCCGGCATATTTTTTTACGAAAGGCAGGTAACGATTGTCCTTTGTTTCTTTTTCCAGTGCCAGTATGCTCCAAACCATGGTACCGTGTGAATATTGCCAGTCGGAATATGGATCACGCTGGTAAGCAGCCTGGCTGTCGATGACCAATTCAGGCAGAAACCGTTGAGGAGCAGTTTGCCAGTTAAGAAGCTTTCCATCGTTTTTATAATACGCCTGAATGGATTGCAAAGGTGTATTGCCTGGCTGTCTGAAGGGGCCCACGTATGCCCATTGTGCCTGTGGAGTAACGGATGGATCAAGATCACCGGCTATTGTTACCGGTCTTAAGAAAACCACAGGATTGGCAGCACTGTTTTCATAAGCAACCAACAATTCGCTTACACCTTTCTTTAACGGCACAGTAAAATAATGATCGAACCGGAACCTGTTGTAAGCTTCTTCAACAGGATTTGATGAAGGTCCTTCCTGCTGTTGCCAGGCGAGTTTTTTATTTATCCAGATCTTTATATTTCCTGCAGCGGTGATCCCAAACCTTACGACTGTATCCTTTTTCACATCTATTTTCCTCAGCGCGTAAGCATTTTCCTTTTCCTGCAGGGATAAAAACCGGAAATCGATCACCTGCATGCCCAACTCTTCTTTTTGCAACACCCATTTCCATTCAAATCTTGTGTCAGCAATGATCTTGTCTGCCACTTTCCGGGATAAGCTCAATGCATCAGCCTGTTGACTAAAAGAAGGCAGGCCAACCAGCAGCAAAGCTGTCAATATATACCATCTGTTCCGGTATGATCTCATAGCACAAGTTATTTTCTCGGTTTATCAAAAATGATATTGGTGGAAACTTTATCCTTCAATAAGAATTGCCGGGCCGGGTAATATTGAAGATTACTGGTTATCGTACCATCTTTACTTTCGCTGACATATACGATAGCCCTGGTGGAATCTGTTGATTGAATATCCAGGCCATTTAAATAAAATCGGCTGGCATTATTTACCACGATGCCGGGACGGTTCTCGCGACCTGTTGAACGCAACGTAATATCCGACATCTTCACTTCCTTTGCATGGCGGATAAAGAAACCATAAGATGGCAGTTTCCCAAACATTATTCCCTCAGGATATTCTTCTTCCTTTTCTACCACGGGCTTAAACAGATCAACCGGGCTATCCCCTCCTTTTGTTTCAATATGGATATTATTCAGGGAGATATTTTCAATTGGTGCTTTTGCTATGCCGGTAATAGAGCAACCTGTTTCATCAGCTCCCGTAGCAATGATATTCGACAGGCTGATATTCCTGATCCTGCCTAAAGGTGGTGGAGCCGCATCAGCGGTATGTTTCCTGGCCCTGTTGCCCAATCGCATGAAGATCGGAACCAGTGGCCCATCGATCACGATATTATCGATCGTAATATTTTCCATGATGCCTCCATCCACGACCTCCAGGGCGAGCCCGCCCATGCCGGCCGGCTTTCCATAGATAGTGCTCAACTGGCCTGAAGGTTTGATCACGCAATTGCTGATCACCACATTCCTGAATCCACCAGTGGATTCAGTGCCGAATTTTATCGCGTTGCAATGGCTGCTTATTACGCAATTCGTGATCGTTATATTTTCTGAGATAAGGGATGAAGTGCTTTTAATAGTAATGCCATCATCATCTGAATCGCCGATCACATTGGAAATGGTCACGTTTTTGCAGCCATCAATATCCATCAGGTCATTGTTCTTATTGGAATGATTCCATACCCTTATACCGTCGATCCATACAAACTCACAGCCCAGGTAATGCTGCATCCAGAAAGCGGAATTGCGCAGGCTGATGCCTTTTACCGTTACTTTCCTGCAACCAGCAAACCATAACAGATAAGGCCGGTCGCGGTAGCGGTCAGGTTTTTTGATCGTGTTCACTACAAAGCTTGCACCCTGTCCGTCAATGGTGCCACTGCCTTCAATACCCACATTCTCCTGGCCTTTGCAAAAGATCAATGCCTGCCGGGCCCATTCCTCTCCGTAGAAATGTATGCCAGCATCCTGGTAAGGATATTGTTTGGGGTCAGTATGGCCGAGTATGGTTGCATTAGATGATACATGCAGGGTCACGTTGCTTTTGAGTATCAGTGTGGCAGTTAAAAAAGTCCCTCCGGGGAAATAAACCTTTCCCCCGGTTTTTGCGCATTCATTGATCGCTTTCTGAATAGCGATGGTATTGTCTGTTATGCCATCACCTATAGCACCGTAGCTGGTCACATCATACAACTGGGCTTTTGCATGAATGGAAGTACCCATCATTATGCAAACTGCCCATATACAGCAAAGCCACCGGTTAATGATCTTCATGTTACTGATTTAGTGAGTATTTGTTAATATTTTCCTGCAACCAGTTTGCCGAACGCAGGTAGGCAGTTTCCATATCCCTGATCCCTGTTTCAGCACCGCCTACATCAATGCCGAAATTCCCTTTGAAGTTAACTGCCCGCAATGCTTCAAAAAAACTATTCCAGTAAATATTTCCATCGCCCGGCACCAGGTGCTCCACCCTGCTTCCGCCATTATCGGATATATGGATATAACTGATCTTTTCTGCAAGGCGCAATACGCTTAAAGGAAGATTATCCCTGAAGTAAAACTGGTTGGCAGTGTCCATGTTGAAAAACAGGTTGGAACTGTTCACTGCATCCGCAAAATTCAGGAATGAATCTGCAGTGGTGATCAGGCTGCCTTCACAGGGATGTAAATGATAAATGAGTTGATATTTTGCTGCGATATTGCATGCTTTGCGGAAAGTGTCAACCAGGCTGGCCTGATAATCGTTCCATATAAAACCGGCAGGCAGTCCGAGATTGTTCAACAGGTCTTCTGAGTAATGCCTGCGTATGGGAGCGTTGGTTGGATACTCCAAAGGAAGCAGCGGTCCATTGTCCAGCACGCCCGCCGCCCCAAGCTTCTTTGCTACTTCACATCCCATTTCAAACCAGTCCAGGCTTTCATTCCGGCGGGCATTGTCAACAGCTCCTAATTGCGGCAGCACGAGACAGAGAACAGGTAGAGAACAATCATGTCTGGCCAGTGCTTCACCAATTGCTTCCTGGTGCTGATAAAGATACTGAATATTGGAAGGTCCTATCCCTTCGAGCTCTATAGAGCGGAAACCCATAGCAGCCATTTCTTCAATATGCTTTACTGTATCCTGTATATCCGGAGGATAGCCATATAGTGTGATCGGGTATAAATAAGCGCAAGTGATCTGCCGGGTATATGGTCCCATATTCATACAGCTTTAATTGAGCAATTGACAAAACCGAAAATAGGGATTTTTCCGGGTACGTACACGATTTTTAGGTCAAAAAAAATATTTCACATTTTTTTCTCAGTTGAGCAGTGTTAACCGGTAAGTGATCTTAGCTGGCTGGTCCACTTTTCCCGGTGCTATTTCCCATACCAGCGGATAAGCTTTGAAAGCCGGGTACGGCGCCCAGTAATTAGCAGCATTTTCACCTGCCAGCAATTTCGCATTGCCTGAAAGAAGAGTGAACAACCATTTCTTTCCACCTGCTTTCAATATCACAGAACGTTCATCTCTTTTTTCCACTACCATCCCCTTGTCCAGCACAAAAGGTTCGATGATCTGCACCGCAGGCCATGCATCATGATAGATCAGTTCAACAGTCTTTTGCAGAAAACTATCAGTGAAAAGATATTCCATCCTGTACCCCACCCCGCCTGTCAGCCAGTTCTTATCTTTCAACTCACCCGCTACTTTAACCTGGTATTGGTTTTTCTTTGGCGTTTCCACCTGCAAGCGGCTGTCAAATTCAAAAAGATTGGTGAAATATCCTGCTGTGTCTGTATACTCGATCCTCGGCGTCAGTGGCACTACGCCAGGAGCTTCCGGAAAGCTCATTGGTTCAGGTCTTGTGTATATGGTTGGGCTTGATGCCTGTAAAAACCCATGGCCCTTTGCCCATAAATGACTGATGGTACCGCCATCGGGCCGGAACATGTATTTCCCTTTTGAACCTGCTGCATGGTCTTTATAACGGTAGCCGGTAATGGTTGCCATAAAGTTTTTTGTCCGCACTTGTACCACATCCAGCGTAGGGAACAGTTTCATCCATCCTTCCTTATCCGCTGGTATAGGTTTCATCTCCCGTGTGTTCTTTGTTTCAAACTCATAAGCCATGGCGAGGTTCTTGGCTTTGGCAAAACTGGGATAGATGCATGGAGGTTTATTAAACAGCTCTGCATACTGGGGCCCATATCCCAGCAGATCCCCTGTAAGATTGCTCCGCATGTATTGCAGGTTGCGGTAAGAAGCCGTTGCATAACGAGGGTCTTCATCTGCCAGCAGGCTGAACAAGACCTGGCAGCCATCAGAAGTGGCGCTCCCATAAGCGGTCCATTTATTGGAACGTATACCCCAGGAAGCATCCAGCGAACCATCGGGATAAACAAAATATAAATGGCTTTGCAATGCTTTTTTCACCTGTGCATACACAAGCGTGTCCGCAGTAAGTTTTGCATACAATCCCAATCCCCATAAAGACATTTCCATGTTATAACCAAGATCGACCCCCATTTTATTCCCATGGCTTTTACCTCCTTCTCCATTCAGGAACCCGTCTTCATCCATTTTGCTGATAGTCCTTCTTGCCAGTGTTCTTGCTTTGCTGATATATGATGCATCCTGCAATACAATGCCTGCTTTCGCCAGGGTGGCAGTGGTAGTGGCCACATAATTGATGCTGGCAAACTCCGGTTTCATCACAGCGGCCAGGTAGTTGGCTGCATTTCGCATGGCTTCTTGACAGTTCTTTTTTTCCGCATCAGTCAGTTTTGTTTCCAGCTTTTCGTATGACAGCAGCAGCATCAGCAACTGGTCTGTTGTAGTACCCGTCCATTCTTCCGGTGTTTCCTTCCAGCTCCCATTAGGTTGCTGTTGCTTGATCAACCAGGCAGCCGTATTCTTCGCCGCCTTGAGATAGCGTTCATCTTTAGTGATAAAATAAGAAATGGTAAAAGGAAAAACTGCTTCGGCAGCACGGGTATGCCACACATGGCAATGCTCACACCAGATCCCTCCATAATTGGGATCATCTGTATTCGCCATCTGTCTTTTCAGCAAAGCTCCTGAGAGCGATACTACAGTGGCCCCATATTCCTTTTTTAACTGGATCGTTTGAGCAATAAGCGGTTGGGAAAAAACCGCTAATGAAATGCCCAGAAAGAGACAAATTGTATGAATTGAAATTATTCTCTTTAACCTTTGTAGATCGCCCATGACATAGCATTTGTTGATCAGTTTCTGTAAAACTGATAGTTCTCTTTTGTAATAATATCAATAGGCATAAGGTAGTTCTTCTCTATAATATTGGAATAAACAAGATGCTGGAAAAGTGTCATCACTCCCCGGTACCCCTGTTCCTGTGGTTTTTCACAAATAAGGAAATCAATTGAGCCGGCTTTCAGATAATCCACATTGTCTTTCGTGAAATCATACCCCAGCAAAAGAATATCTTCCAGCCTTGCTTTCTGCAGGTATTTCGCCACTACCGACACGCGCGAATTGGTCACAAATACAGCACCGATAGTTTTTTCTTTTCTGATCAACTGGTCCAGCTTACGCGAAACGGCTGCATAGTCTGTTTGTTTTGAATCAAGGGTCAGTATCTTATTCTGAATATTATTATCCGAGAAGTAGGCCCTGAACCCATCTTCTTTCCGCAGGATGGCATAGTTGTTATCGATCTCACGGGCGATCTTTACCACCAGCACCTGCTGATCTTTTTCAATGCAGTAATTGACCAATTGCCCGGCAAGATAACCGCTATGAAATATTTCAGCACCGATATAGCACATGGAATCATAGCCAGGTATATCAGAGTTGATCATGACATAAGGTATGCCAGCTTTCTTGCAATCTTCCGTCAGCCGGATGGACTCTTGCGGGAATGTTGGCGTAAACAATATGCCGTCTGGTTTTAGCCGGATGATCTTTTTTACCTGCTTGTCAAAAGAAGCTTCATCATTCTGATCAAAAAAAAATCGTTCTATCTCGATACCATATTGTTTTATCTCATTTTCCGCCTGGTTCACTCCATCCAGCGGGGCCTGCCAGAATTCCGTTTCACTGGAAATATTCGGCAGCAATACTGCCAGCCGGATAGTGCCGCGTGAAGCAAGTGCCAGCCTTCTTGCCAATACATTCGGCTGATAATTCAGTTTCTGAATGATGGCTTGTATCTTACTCTTCGTCTTCTCTGAAACACCTTCCCTGTTATGAATCACCCTGTCAACTGTCGCAATGGATACTTTGGCCAACCTGGCTATTTCCTTTACACCACTGGCCGATTTATCTGTACTTTTCTTCATAAAGGCTTACTGCTATTTGAACAAATCTATAAAAATAATCATGCACTTTTATAGATCGAGCTTATAAACCTTCGGGGGCATTGTCCGTTGGCCGATGTTCGAATGGCCAACGATCAATACTCAACTACATATTAACTCTTAGCATTATCATTCCTGACATTCCGCTCTCCTGTATGGTCAAATCCCTGTTCACGTTCGAAACGGATCATCTCTTCCGGCCGGAAATTATTGATAAAAGCCCTTCTCCTTTTACCGGTGCTATTCCCCCGGCTATAGTGCAGAGTGCCGCCATGATGCCATACACAGGAGCCTGCTTTTATTTCCACTGCTGTTCCTTCTGCTTCTTCAGCATCACATTCGAGTGCTCCGCCCCCCTTGCCCGCAGGCCTGTGCGTGCGTACGGGCAATAGATGTGAACCTGGTACATACCACATGCATCCATTGTCTTTCACAGCATCATCCAGTGCTACCCAGCAACTGGCTGCTCTTATATCGGGCATACTGATCCAATAAGCACAATCCTGATGCCAGGGCGTGGGAGTGTTGGAATGAGGCGCTTTATCGATCAGCATATCAAAATCCAGGGCCATGTCATCACCCAGTAATTGCCGGGCCACCATCATTGTTTTTTTATGCAATGATTTCTCCAGCAGTTCCGGCATTAGCCGGGAAGGCAGCATGATCTGTGTAATACGTTCTTTTGCTGCAAGAGGCTTGTCGCCTTCAGCAAACCCACCCAGGTCGGAGCGGAACCGCGAAGCATCAATCTTGTTTTCCAGGAAATCTTCATACACCTTGCGGTAGTAGTTCACTTCTTCAGGCAAAAGAATGTTTTCCACTACCACATATCCATTGCGGTTGAAAAATTCTACCTGTTGCTGGCTTATGTTCATTGTTTTTGTTTTTGGCCTGTTCAAAGCTAAGATTGTATCTTCAGGAAATATTTCAATATTATATCCCAGTACTATTTTATACATGCGAAAAAGAACTGCGATCAAAGCCGGCACTACCAGGGAAAGAAATATCCTTGATTTCAGAAAATCAGGCTGGAAAGATGTTATGGTATTAGGCAAGTATAATTATAAACAGGCTCATGCCAGGCTGGCCCCTCATTCCCACGGGCAGATGCTGGAAATATGTTTTTGCAGTAAAGGAGAACAGGTATACGAAGTAAACGATACATTATACCGGATCAAAGGCGGTGAATTGTTTGTTACTTATCCCGGCGAGTTGCACGGCACAGGCAAGTATCCGGAAGAAAAAGGCGAGTTGTACTGGATCATCATCCACATACCAAAAACAAAAAAGTCAATCCCCTTTCTGCAATTTGAAAATGAACTGGCCAGGGAATGGTATAAGCAGCTGTTACAATTGCCCCGTCATTTCAGGGGCAACACATCCATGAAAATTAAACTGGAAAATATATTCCGCATATATGCCCGGCCCAAAAGCCTGTTGCGGCATATCCGACTTCAGCATTCAATTGCTGATTTCCTGCTGGAAGTGATCCGGGTATCGCAAACACCGGCTTTATTGCGGCAAACCGGAAGAATGGAGACGATAGATCTGTTCATTAAAGATCATCTTGATGAACCGGTGGTATTGCAGGAGCTAGCCAACCTGGTCGGCTTATCCCTATCCCGCTTCAAAGCGTGGTTCAAAGAAGAAACAGGTACTACCCCGCTGGACTATGTGCTGAAACATAAAATTAAAAACGCCTGCCTGCTGCTTGAAAAGGCAAAGCATTCGATTGCTGATGTGGCATTTGAAACAGGATTTCAGAACCAGCAATATTTTGCAACAGTGTTCAGGAAATTCAAAGGTCTGAGTCCGGGAGAGTATAAACGGAGAACAATAAAAAGGCTATAATCTTTCCAGGCATTTAACCAGACTACTCTTCCAGTCTTCCGGCTCAATGCCATATACTTCAACTATGCGGGAAGTATCCATCACCGAATAGGAAGGCCGTTTTGCCGGCGTGGGATAAGCCGAACTAGGAATAGGATTAACAGTGCAATGGCTGCCTGACAATTCCTTTATCGCAACGGCAAAATCATACCAGCTGATCACACCTTTATTGCTGAAATGATAAATCCCCGGGTACCAGTTGCCCGAAGAAACAATATGCAGTATTGCTTTTGCCAGATCTGCTGCATAAGTAGGTGAGCCTACCTGATCACTCACTACATTGATCTCCGTTTTCTCACTCATCAGGCGAAGCATGGTCTTTACAAAATTCTTCCCGAATACTGAATATACCCAGGAAGTGCGTATGATCACTGTTTGATCATTATTGGCAATAGCTTTTTGTTCACCCAGCAGCTTTGATTCGCCATATACGCTTTGAGGGTTTGTTGCTGCGTCTGTTTTGTAGGGAGCGGTTGCATTCCCGTCAAAAACATAATCGGTAGAGATATGAATGAAGCGGGTATTATACTCTTTACAAACTGATGCCAGCACACCAGTTGCTTCACCATTTATGAGGAAAGCATTTTCCTGATCCGTCTCTGCCTTGTCTACGGCTGTATAAGCGGCACAGTTAATGCAATACTGAGGTGTATATTTTTCAAACGCCTGCTTCACTGATCCGGCATCATGAATAGGCAATTCTTCTCTTGAAAGGAAAATAAAATCAAATACCAGGAACTCGCTGGAGAGTTCCTGCAGTTCCTTTCCTAATTGACCATTGGCACCTGTAACCAGTATTTTTTGTTTTACAACCATTATCCTTTAAATATGAAATTATGCTGGCTGTCGGCTAAAAAAGGCAGTTGCTGATCCTTATCTGAAACAATCGCTTTGTCGAGCGGCACCTGCCAGTCGATCGCCAATGCAGGGTCGGCATAATATATACCTCCATCGCTGGCTTTATTGTAAAACGAATCGCATTTATAAAACACTTCAGCTTTTTCACTCAGTACAGAAAACCCATGAGCAAAGCCTTTTGGTACCAACAGTTGTTTTTTATTCTCTCCGGAAAGCTCTATCGAAAAAACCTTTCCATAAGTGGGGGATCCTTTCCGTATGTCTACCGCCACATCGAGTATTCTTCCTGATAAAGCCCTTACCAGTTTTGTTTGGGAATAAGGCTCGGCCTGGTAATGCAATCCCCTTATCACTCCATAGCAGGATGAGGACTGATTGTCCTGTACAAATTGACAATCGATCCCTTCCTGCCGTAATGTTTGGGCATTATATGCTTCAAAGAAATATCCACGGCTATCTTCAAACACTTTTGGTTCAAAAACCCATAAGCCGTCTATTCCGGTGGCAACAAGTGGCATAATTATAAACTCCAGTATGTTCTGTTAGTGATCTTATTTCTATAGATACCTTTCAGGTCAGCTATCAACCCATGTGGCTGGGTGATACCGGTAAAATAATCATCGTTCAACTCATTATATTCTGCGTGTGGAACAGTTACAATAACGGCATCATAACTGTTACCAATAGATGATGCAAGATGAAATCCATACTCATGATGCAATTCTTCAGAATCAGCATAAGGATCTTCGACATCAACATTCACGTAAAAAGCCTGTAATGCTTTTACTACATCCGCCACTTTAGAATTCCGGATATCACTCACATTTTCCTTGAATGTTGCGCCTTTCACCAGCACCTTAGCATCTTTCACATTGCCTACTGTTTTGATAATATGCTGTACAACATTCTTTGCCACATAATTCGCCATATCATCATTAATGGTACGGCCTGCAAGGATCACCTGGGACTTATATCCCAGTTCATTGGCTTTATGAGTGAGATAATATGGATCTACTCCGATGCAATGCCCACCAACCAAACCTGGTTGAAATTTCAGGAAGTTCCATTTGGTGCCAGCAGCTTCCAGCACTTCAAATGTATTGATGTTCATTTTATTGAAAATGATGGATAACTCATTCATCAAAGCGATATTGAGGTCGCGTTGTGTGTTCTCGATGATCTTGGCCGCTTCTGCCACTTTAATGGAAGACGCTTTATGAACACCTGCTTTCACTACCAGTTCATACACTTTTGCAATCGTGTCGAGTGATTCCTTATCGCAGCCGGAAACCACTTTCACAATGGAAGCAAGGGTATGGTTTTTATCTCCGGGATTGATCCTTTCCGGAGAATAACCCAGTTTAAATTCCTTTACATTTTTCAGGCCTGATAATTTCTCTATTACCGGCAGGCAATCTTCTTCCGTACAACCCGGATACACGGTAGATTCAAACACCACATAATCTCCTTTCTTGATCACTTTACCGATCGTTTCGGAAGCACGCAGCACCGGGATCAGATCCGGTACTTTATGCTCATCAACCGGTGTGGGAACTGCTACAATATAAAAAGTAGCTTCTTTCAACACATCGAGAGAGTCGGTGAAAGTAATATCACAGCCTTCAAAAGCTTCTTTCTCCAATTCATTGCTGGGGTCAATGCCCTGCTTCATCAACGCTACTCTCTTTGCATTGATATCAAAACCAATAACAGATAATTTTCGGGCAAATTCCAACGCAATGGGTAAGCCAACATATCCTAACCCGATAACCGCAAGCTTTTGTTTTTTTTCGATCAGTTCCTGGTACATCGACGCGATTTATTTAGTTACACAAATGAGAAAGCAAAATGTGGAATCCTCATTTTACTTTCAATTTCACTCCAGGTGAAACAGGTGACTTGCGTGTTATTTAATACTTACAAACTCTTTGGGTTGTTTTCTCCATTCTTCTTCCGGCAGCGACTTAAAATAATCATACGTTATTTTCAATCCTTCGCTACGGTTGACTTTGGGTTCCCAACCGAGTAAGTTTTTTGCTTTAGTGATATCCGGGCGACGTTGCTTGGGATCATCAACCGGCAAAGGCTTGTAAGCGATCTTTACTTTGCCCCCGGTAAGTGCCAGTATCTCTTCTGCAAAATCTTTCAGGGAAATCTCATTGGGATTCCCAATATTCACCGGCAGATGATAATCACTCAGCAATAAACGGTAGATGCCTTCAACAAGATCATCCACATAGCAGAAGCTACGGGTTTGGGATCCATCGCCAAATACAGTCAGGTCTTCTCCCCTCAATGCCTGCCCTATAAATGCAGGAAGGGCACGGCCGTCGTTCAACCGCATTCTTGGTCCATAAGTATTGAAGATCCTCACAATCCTGGTTTGCACATTATGGAAACTGTGATAGGCCATGGTGATGGACTCCATATATCTTTTTGCCTCATCATACACACCACGGGGGCCAACAGGGTTCACATTGCCCCAGTATTCTTCTGTTTGCGGATGCACCAACGGGTCGCCATACACTTCGCTGGTAGATGCTACCAATATACGTGCCCCTTTTGCTTTTGCAAGCCCCAGGCAATTGTGTGTACCCATGGCACCCACTTTCAATGTTTGAATAGGTATCTTCAGGTAATCGATCGGGCTGGCCGGTGATGCAAAATGCATGATATAATCAAGCGGCCCGGGAATATGAATGAACTTGGTGATATCGTGATGGTAAAACTCGAACTGCTCCAGTTTGAACAGGTGCTCTATATTGCGCAGGTCGCCGGTGATCAGGTTGTCCATTGCAATAACCCTGTAGCCTTCTTTAATAAAACGGTCGCACAGGTGTGATCCAAGAAACCCGGCTGCGCCGGTAATTAACACTCTTTTCGATTGCATACAGCAGTGATTTTATTTAGCTGGGGAAGAAGCGGCTCTTCCTACACTTTCGTAATGGAATCCAAGCTCACGGATCGCGGCTACATCAAAAAGGTTGCGTCCGTCGAAAATGGTTTTATTTTTCAGACTGGAAACAATCTTAAGGAAATCAGGTGTCCTGAATTCGTTCCACTCTGTAGCGATGATCAATGCATCAGCATCTTTTAATGCTGCATACTGATTGTCGGCATAACTGATCTTATCACCGATCGTCTTTTTCACATTGTTCATTGCCTCAGGATCAAATGCAGAAACAGTAGCACCTTCTTTTACCAGTGCTTCAATCATATAAAGGGCCGGGGCTTCACGGATATCATCCGTATTGGGTTTGAATGCCAGCCCCCATAATGCAAAATGCTTTCCTTTCAGATTGCCTTTGAAATAGTTTTTGATCTTGGGAAACAGGTGCAGTTTCTGCGTTTCATTCACTTCCATCACTGCGTTCAGTATCTTGAAATCATATTTCACTTCAGTGGATGATTTCACCAGGGCCTGTACATCTTTAGGGAAGCAGCTTCCACCATAGCCGATGCCCGGGAAAAGAAACCTTTTACCAATACGGTCGTCGCTTCCCACGCCGCGGCGTACCATGTCTACATCAGCACCCAGCAATTCGCAAAGGCGGGCAACCTCATTCATGAAAGAGATCTTGGTAGCAAGGAATGAGTTGGCTGCGTATTTGGTAAGCTCTGCAGAGCGTTCGTCCATATAGATCACGGGGTTACCCTGGCGCACAAACGGCGCATACAGATCACCCATCAGTTTTTTTGCTTTTTCAGAAGTGGCTCCGATCACTACCCTGTCGGGCTTCATAAAATCATCCACAGCCACGCCTTCACGCAAGAACTCCGGATTGGACACTACATCAAATGCCGCGTCCAGCTTTTTTCCGGCTTTAGCGCCACTCTCAAGGATCGCTGCTTTTACTTTTTCAGCAGTACCAACCGGCACGGTGCTTTTATCAACGATCACTTTGTAATCGTCCGGATTCAGAATATTTCCCAATTGGGTGGAAACACCAAGTATGTATTTCAGATCTGCAGAACCATCTTCACCCGGGGGAGTTGGCAATGCCAGGAAGATGATAGCTGCATCTTTAATGCCATCTTCCAGGTTGGTGGTGAAGCGAAGACGTTCTTCTTTGAGGTTCCTGAGGAATAATTTTTCAAGGCCTGGCTCGTAAATAGTGATCTCACCATTGGTAAGTTTGGTCACTTTTGAACTATCAATGTCTATACAGGTTACGGTGTTGCCGGTTTCGGCAAAACAGGTACCGGTCACTAATCCTACATAGCCGGTGCCTACTACAGCGATTTTCATGAATGCTTGTTAATTATGGTTAAGGTTAATGTTTTAAATATTCGAGCACTTTGCCAGTGATAAAGGACAATTGTTCTGTATCCAGTTCTGTATGCATTGGCAGGGAGATCACCCGTTCTGTCAACCAGTCCGTTACCGGTAATGATTGTGACGCTACATTGAATTGTTCAAACATTTTCTGGCGATGGCCAGGCACAGGGTAATAGATCATGGAAGGGATCTTATGCTCTGCCAGGAAGCTGTTCAACCCGTTCCTTAGCGTTACAGGATCTTTTCCATCGTCAAGCAATATGGTATACTGGTGAAACACATGCCGGGAATAAGATGCCCTGAACGGGGTTGTTATCATTGCATGACCCGACAATGCATTGTCATAGAAATCAGCCGCAGCTTCCCTGGCTGCAATGTATTCATCCAGGTGTTTCAGCTTGATATCCAGAATGGCTGCCTGTATGGTATCCAAACGGCTGTTGCAACCCACTATATCATGATAATACCTACGGCTTTGCCCATGATTGGCAACCATTTTCATCCGATCAGCCAACGCATCATCATTAGTAAATATTGCACCAGCATCTCCAAAAGCGCCTAAATTTTTTGAAGGATAGAAGGAAGTGGCCCCAATATGACCGATCGTTCCTGCTTTTTGCTTCCTGCCGTCTGAAAAGGTATAATCACTGCCGATCGCCTGGGCATTATCTTCGATCACCCACAGCTTATGCTTTTCTGCGATCTTCATGATCTCTTCCATTGGTGCCATTTGCCCATACAAATGCACAGGCACGATCGCTTTGGTCTTCGGTGTGATCGCTTTTTCAAGTAAAGCAGGATCTATGCAAAATGTTTTGGGATCCACATCCACAAATACAGGTGTAAGATTGAGCAGGGCGATCACCTCGGTAGTGGCAATGAACGTAAAAGAAGGAGTGAGCACCTCATCGCCCGGCTGCAAGCCCAGGGCCATCATGGCTATCTGCAATGCATCCGTGCCATTGGCGCAGGGGATCGTGTGCTTAACGCCGAGATAAGCTGAGAGACTATTGCAAAAATCCTGTACCGGTTTTCCATTGATGAAAGCCGAACTTTCAATCACCTGTAAAACCGCGTTATCAACTTCTGCCTTTATTTTTTGATACTGGGTCTTGGTATCAACCATTTGAATAGGTCGCATAGAAATAGCTTTGAAGGGGATAAGAAAACAGTGTCTCACAATGCCTTTGCAACCAATCAGTAAGCCCCTTTCTGATAAAGTGTCGCAAAAATAGTAAAATACGGGTAGTTTCCCGGATTGACTTTACATTTGTCGCTCCCGGGCATATCCGGGCTAAAATCAATGCTTTGGGAGTAATTTTCTACAATATTTTCCTGCTTTTCCTCCGCGTTGGCGTGCGGATAGCCGCCCTTTTCAATAGAAAAGCCCGGCAATGGGTAGAAGGCCGGCGGCAGATTTTCAGCAGATTGCAGGCAGCCGCGGCCGGCAAAAAAAAGATCATCTGGATGCACTGCGCATCGCTGGGCGAGTTTGAACAAGGAAGACCGGTGCTGGAAAAATTAAAGCAGGACTATCCCGGTCATCACCTGCTTGTTACTTTCTTCTCACCATCAGGATATGAGATCATGAAAAATTATAGGGGCGCCGACTGGCTATTTTATATGCCTGTAGACGGCCCCGGCAACGCCCGCCGTTTTCTTGACATCGTGAATCCATCGCTGGTGATCTTCGTGAAATACGAATACTGGTATTATTATCTTAAAGCAACAAAAGCCCGCCAGATCCCCCTGCTGATGGTTTCAGCGATATTCCGGCCAAACTCTCCCTTCTTTAAATGGTATGGAGGGCTTTACCGGAAAATGCTATCCCGCTTTACACACCTGTTTGTGCAAAACCAGGAATCGGTAGACCTGCTTTCCCGCATCCTCCCTTCCGACCGTTACAGCATAGCCGGCGATACCAGGTTTGACCGGGTGATCGACATTGCAGAAAAAGGCGGACCGATTCCGCTGATCGAACAATTTACCGGCACCACCCCAACTATCATTGCAGGAAGCACCTGGCCGCCGGATGAATCCATTCTGCAAAAAACACTGAATGCTTTAAGCGATCTGAAACTGATCATTGCACCGCATGAAATTCATGGAGACCATATCGCCCAGCTGCAGCAATTATTCCCAGGTTGTTTGCTTTATTCCCAGCTATCAGCAGGCGGCAGGACTGTTGCAGAAAGCAATGTGTTGATCATTGATAATATCGGGCTGCTTTCCCGCATTTACCGCTATGCACATACTACTTATATCGGGGGAGCATTTGGTGCAGGATTGCACAATACACTGGAAGCAGCCGTATATGGCAAACCTGTTTTATTTGGCCCGGAATATTCCAAATACATGGAAGCAGTGGGATTGATCGAGGTAGGAGCAGGCTTCAGCATTATCAATGAAGCCGGTTGCATTGCAACAGTGAAGCAGTTGACAGGCGATAAAGTTTTTTACGACAGTGCCTGCCAGGCTGCACTTTCATTTTGTTACAAACACAAAGGCGCTACAGGGAAAATAATGAGTTTTATTCAGGAGAAACGTCTTTTGACCAACTGATCAAACTGCAGTACCAGCGGATGATCACTGTTCCAGCCCAGTTTTATTTTTAATTCCCTGCTGATCCAGTATTCTGCTTCAGGGAAAATATTAAAGCCGTTGATCGTTTTAATGCTGCGCTCATACATGGCTTCATCGCCACGGAAAAGATCGTTGATGAACACGAACCGGTCATTGATGCCGATCGCTTTGCGCAGGTCTTTTACCGGAGTTTCTTTCAATACCTCGGCCAGTTCTGTTTTTACCTGTTTGAGTCTATCGTTCAATGATTCCTGGTCCTGTTTGCCATTGACCTGGTGAGACAGGGTCGGTATTTCATTCAGCGGATCACTTACAATTTCTTTTTGCAGATTTTCCTGGGTAAAAGAAATGGTTTGCCTTTCTTCTATCACCACGGCTTCCACCACTTCTTTCACTGGTGCAGGGATTGATCTTTCCTGCGGCTGCGGCGCATAGCGTTCATATTGCAGCGCATCCACGCTCATAGAAGGGGGAAGAACGACAGCCACTTTCGAAGTGCCCAGGCGCCTGGTACTTTGCTGCTGACTGAGTAATTCACTATGTAAAAGCTGAACAGTGGCAAGTAATTGAGTTGCGTCTGCCTCCTGCGCAACCTGTTGGTTTAATTTGGATATCAAAGTATGTATTCGTTCCATTGTGCTACTTTTGACGGACGGACGTTCCTAAAATTACAAACACTTTGCCAATTAATTGATTACGCGTTCCGGAATTTAAAATCTTAACAATGTTTATTGAACCCAACCTGAGGGGCGAACGCCGTGGATGGATTGAAGTGATTTGCGGATCGATGTTCAGCGGAAAAACAGAAGAACTGATCAGGCGTCTGAAAAGAGTAAAGATCGCCAACCTGAAAGTGGAAATATTCAAACCGGCTATTGACACGCGTTATGATGAAATCAATATCGTATCGCATGATACCAATGCCATTCATTCCACGCCGATCGATAATTCCCAGAAGTTGCTGCTGCTGGCCCAGGGCGTGGATGTGATCGGGATCGATGAGGCACAGTTTTTTGATAATGAGCTGCCCAATGTATGCGATGAGCTGGCTTACAGGGGCATCAGGGTCATTGTGGCAGGGTTAGACATGGATTATACCGGCAAACCCTTTGGCCAGATGCCTTTCCTGCTGGCTAAAGCCGATTATGTGACCAAACTTCATGCGATCTGTGTTGTTTGCGGACATATAGCCAACTATTCATACAGGAAAATCCCGAATGAGGACCAGGTGATGCTGGGAGCAACGGATGTGTATGAACCAAGGTGCCGTATCTGTTATAACGCGAATAAGCACGAATAAGAACTGCGGAAGAGATGGGGCTGTAAGGGCCACGAACGGCGCGAATGGCCTCCTCAAGTTGAAGAATAATAACGTTGCGTTCTTTGCGTAACGTTGCGAACCTTGCGATACATTAAATTGACATGAATTCTGTACGTCATATATATACGCTTTTAAAGAAGGATTTGCTGTTGGAGATACGGCAGCAATATAGTTTTTATGGAATACTGTTATATATAGGTGCTACGGTGTTTGTACTTTTTATGGCGGTGGATGAGCCTGAGAGCCGTGTATGGAACGGCTTGTTCTGGGTGATACAGTTGTTTATTTGCATCAATGCTGTGGCAAAAAGCTTTTTGCAGGAGAGTAGGGGGCGGATGCTGTACTTCTACTCGATCTCATCGCCGGGAAGTTTTGTGCTGGCCAAGCTTTTGTTCAATTCAGGGCTGATGTTGCTGATGAGCCTGCTCAGCCTGTTGCTTTTCACTATGTTTTTTGGCAATCCGATGGTGAAAGCAGGGGCTTTTATCGGGTTGGTGCTGCTGGGAGGCTGGAGTTTGAGCCTGATCTTTACTTTTTTAGCGGCTATAGCAGCCCGGGCCCAGCAGAATGCGGCGATCATGGCCGTGTTGGGGTTCCCCCTGATCATTCCCCAGCTATTGCTGCTGATGAAGATCTCCAATGCAGCTTTCAACCCTATTTTGACCATACATGCCAGTAATGTGCTGCTATTGATAGCGCTGGATGTTATGGTAATCATCCTTTCTGTAATTCTTTTCCCCTTTCTTTGGAAAGACTGATGATAATTCAAAATTCAAAAGCAAAAAATCAAAAAAAGGGGCTTTATTTTGAATTTTTACTTTTTACTTTTGAATTTGGCCTCCGCTAAATTCCGCAAGAAGGAAATTTTGTGCAGGATTAACGCGGCAGTCTTAATTTTGTGCACTTTTCGGCCTCCTTTCTAATTGAAAGACAAACCAATGACCCGTAAAAAATATATGATTTCCCGGTGGTGGTGGAAGATACTCTGTATCGTGTTGCTCCTCTTCACTTTTATTAAAGGCTTGCTGGTAAAGATCCCGAACCTTCCTGCACTGGAAGAGACCAGCCGCAACCTGTTCTTCCACGTGGCCATGTGGATGGCAATGATGTCGCTGTTTACCGTTTCCCTGGTGAATGCTATCCGTTATCTCCGCACTTTCAATCTTAAATATGATGTCTATGCACGGCAATATGCTGTAGTAGGGATCGTTTTTGGTATGCTGGGTTATGCCACCGGCGCCATTTGGATGAGTTATACCTGGGCTGACCCCAATAATCCTCTTTTTCAATCGTTCGGAGCATTGGCGAGGGAGCCCAAACTGATCGGGGCAGCTATTGCACTGCTGATCTATTTTGCGTATCTCGTGTTGAGGGATTCCATTCATGATATGGATAAACGCGCAAGGATCAGTGCAGTGTACAACATATTTGCTTATGCCATGTTGTTTCCTTCTATCTGGATCGTGCCGCGCTTATTGCCCAGTTTGCACCCAGGCCAGGAAGGAAACCCGGCAATGAATTTTAATGATGTGAGCCCGGAAATGCGACTGGTGGAATTACCTGCTTTTATCGGCTGGACACTGCTCGGCGTCTGGATCACCACGCTTAAAATACGCATGAGTTTATGGAAAGAAAAAAGATTGACCGCATGAAAAAAATAAAATTATTCCTTTCTCTGTTAGTAGTACTCCTTTTTGCGGCGGTTGCACAGGCCCAGAATGTAGCGGGCGAATCCTCTTTCGGACAAACCATGCGCAGCAATGGCCGCATTTATGTGGTGATCGCTGTGATGACGACCATCCTTGTCGGCCTGTTCCTTTACCTGATCAGGCTTGATAAAAAGGTCAGCAAGCTGGAAAAAGAAGCGTGACCCAATTCAAAAGTCAAAATGCAAAATTTAAAAGTCAAAATGTAAACCTTAACGCAAAGTTTCCTTCCTGCTCAGTGAGGATCATCTTTTGCATTTTTACTTTTGAATTTTGAATTATCATAACAATTACGATTGCTATTCGAAAACAAAAATCAGAATCATGTCAGAAAAGCATTACAGTTTCTTTAACTCTGTTGAAAAGAGTTTCGACAAAGCTGCAAAGTTTACCAAATGGGATCCAGGTATCCTGGAGCAGATCAAAGCTTGCAACGCCATTTACAGTATGAAATTTCCCGTTAAAAGGGATTCAGGTGCTATTGAAGTAATAGAAGCATACCGTGTGCAACACTCACATCATAAAACTCCCTGTAAAGGCGGTATCCGTTTCGCTGCAGAAGTGAACCAGGATGAAGTGATGGCACTCGCCGCATTGATGACCTACAAATGCGCTATCGTGAACGTTCCTTTTGGTGGAGGTAAAGGCGGTATCAAGATCAATCCCCGCGAATACACTCCATTTGAACTGGAAAAGATCACCCGTCGTTATACATCCGAACTGATCAAGAAAAAATTCATCGGACCGGGCACCGACGTTCCTGCTCCCGATTATGGTACCGGCGAACGTGAAATGGCCTGGATACTGGACACCTACACTACCATGCACCCCGGTGAGATCGATGCAGCGGGTTGCGTAACAGGTAAGCCTGTATCACAAGGCGGTGTTCGCGGCCGTCGCGAAGCTACAGGTCTGGGCGTGTTCTTTGGTTTGCGTGAAGTATGCAATATGCCTGATATCATGGCCAAACTTGGAATGAGCGTTGGCGTGGAAGGAAAAAGGATCGTGGTCCAGGGATTGGGTAATGTAGGTTATCATACCGCTAAATTCTTCCAGAATGCGGGTGCCCTGATCACCGGCCTGGCAGAATACGAAGGCGCTATTGTCAGCGATAAAGGCCTTGACGTGGATGAAGTATTCAACCACCGCAAAAAGACCGGTTCCATCCTCAATTTCCCCGGTGCTACCAACCTGGCAAAAAATACCGATGCGCTGGAAGTGGAATGTGATATCCTGATCCCTGCAGCATTGGAGAATGTGATCAATGGAGAGAATGCACCAAGGGTAAAAGCAAAACTGATCGGTGAAGCGGCAAATGGCCCTCTCACCCCTGAAGCAGATGAAGTGTTTTCTAAAAAAGGAATCATCGTTGTTCCCGACATGTACCTGAACGCGGGTGGTGTAACCGTTTCTTATTTCGAATGGTTGAAAAATCTCAGCCACGTTCGTTACGGACGGATGGAAAAACGCTTCAACGAAAACATGAACGCACATATCGTTGGACAAATGGAAAACCTTTCCGGTAAAAAAATGACCGAGAAAGAAAGGGAATACATTGTTCATGGTGCGGATGAGGTGGACCTGGTATACAGCGGTCTGGAAGAGACCATGATCACTGCCACCCACGAGATCATGAACGAATGGAAAAACAATCCTGATATCCCCAATATGCGTACAGCAGCTTATGTGGTTGCCATCAACAAAGTGGCTACCAGCTATGCAGAACTGGGTATCTTCCCATAATGGATATAAACTTTCCTGGATCCCGGCAGCATTCCTGCCGGGATTTTTTTTATCCCTCCTATCTTTTTAACTTAGGTAGCAAAATATATTCTTCCCGTCCGCTCCCTTTTCTTTAACCTACTAAACTTTTAATATGAAAAATGTAACCGGATTCGGAGGCTTTTTCTTCCGCTCCAAAGATCCCGATGCAATGGCAGCCTGGTATCAGCAACATTTTGGTATCAATACCGTAGGCAGCAATGAACTCTGGATACAGCAGGAAGGCCCAACCGTATTTGCTCCTTTTAAGCAGGACACAACCTATTTTGGCAACAATGATCAGCAATTCATGATCAATTTCCGGGTGAATGATCTTGATGCACTTTTAAAAGAGCTTTCTGCAGCAGGCGTACGCATCGATGAAAAAAGGCAGGACGAACCTTATGGCAGATTTGCCTGGGTATATGATCCCGAAGGCAATAAGATCGAACTCTGGCAACCATTGGAATAACCCATTCTATTAGTCAATACTGAAACTCATGAAAAGACGGGATTTTTTAACTGCTTCTGCTATCACTACTGCAGGTATCAGTTCTTTATTCATTTCGTGCAAACCAGGCACTTCCGCAGATACAAAAGCAAAAGAAAAAACAAATGATCAGCTACCTGCTTTTGAACTGGATGAAACCGATATCTCTTCTTTGCAGGAAAAGATGGCAGCGGGGGCCTATACATCTGAAAAAATTACTGACCTGTATCTCGCCCGCATCCGCGATATAGATCATGCCGGTCCTTCACTTCACTCAGTGATTGAAATAAATCCTGATGCCATTGCAGATGCACGTGTATTGGATGAAGAAAGAAAAAGCGGCAAAACGAGAGGACCGTTGCATGGCATTCCAGTGTTGCTGAAAGACAATATTGATACAGCAGGAAAGATGCAAACCACGGCAGGCTCATTGGCGCTCGAAGGTCATATTGCTGCAACGGATGCTTTCCTGGTTAAAAAATTAAGAGACGCAGGTGCTGTTATCCTCGGCAAGACCAATCTCAGTGAATGGGCTAATTTCAGATCAAACAGGTCCTGTTCAGGCTGGAGCAGCCGCGGCGGGCAAACAAAAAATCCTTATATACTTGATCATAATCCCTGTGGTTCCAGTTCGGGTTCAGGTGTTGCTGTTGCGGCCAATCTTTGCGTAGTGGCAGTAGGCACAGAAACAGATGGATCCATCACCTGCCCTTCTGCGGTAAATGGGATTGTTGGTATTAAACCAACAGTAGGTTTGGTTAGCCGCTCTGGCATCATCCCTATTTCTTCCACACAGGACACGGCAGGTCCCATGGCCCGTACGGTAAAAGATGCTGCAGTCCTGCTTGGTGTGCTGGCAGGTATTGACAAAACTGATAAAGCAACACTGGAGCAGGAGAAACTGAAAACCAGGACCACTGATTATACCAGCTTTCTGCATCCTGAAGGATTGAAAGGAAAAAGGATCGGCATTGAAAAGAAACCGCAGGGAGATAATCCCCTGCTTCATGCATTACAGCAAAAAGCACTGGAAGTGCTGAAACAGCAAGGTGCTACTATTATTGAAATAGAATATCTTGATGCTATAGGCAAGTTGGGCGATGCAGAGTTTGAGCTGATGCAATACGAATTCAAAGATGGCTTGAACCGCTATCTTGCCGGCGCCAATGCACGGGTGAAAACACTGGAAGAAGTGATCGCTTTCAACAAAGCCAATGAAAGCAAGGCTATGCCTTACTTCAAACAGGAGCTACTGGAAAGTTCACAAAAGAAGGAAGGGCTGGATAGCCCTGCATACAAACAGGCAGTACAGAAAAGCCATACAGGCACGCGGAAGATCATTGATGATCTGTTTAAACAACACCAGTTGGATGCACTGGCAGGCCTCACCATGGGACCAGCCTGCAGCATTGATATGATCTATGGCGACCGTTGGGGTAATGTGTTCCTTACCCAACCAGCAGCCGCATCCGGCTATCCGCATATCACTGTTCCATGCGGAATGGCATATGATCTGCCGGTAGGATTCTCATTTTTTGCACAAGCCTACAGCGAACCGGCTCTGATTGAAATGGGATATGCCTATGAGCAGGCAACAAAGAACAGGAAAGTGCCGGCATTCCGCAAAGCGTTTCTCCCCTGATACCGGAGAATGCCTGGAAGCATCTTTACTCTTTTTTAATTAGCTTACTGATTCAATCGGATATATGAAACCTTTATTTTGCCTGTTATTGCTTATCAGCGTTTGCGCTTCTGCACAGCAAAAAAACTGGAAACTGGTGTGGAGCGATGAATTTGATTATTCCGGTTTGCCTGATTCCACCAAATGGACAGCCGAGGTGGGTGGTGATGGCTGGGGAAATAATGAACTGCAGTATTACACTGCCGGCCGCAAGGAGAATGCACGCGTTGAGAACGGCCTGCTCACCATTGAAGCACATAAGGAAACCTGGAAGGGAAAATCTTATACATCGGCAAGAATGATCACTAAAAACAAAGGCGACTGGCAGTATGGCAAAATAGAAGTAAAAGCCAAACTGCCCAAAGGCCGGGGCACTTGGCCTGCGATCTGGATGCTGGGTTCTGTACCTGATCTCCGCTGGCCTGATGACGGAGAGATCGACATCATGGAACACGTTGGGTTTAACCAGGGTTTTATTCATGGCTCCATACACTGCAAAAAATATTATCACGTCATCAACACACAAAAGACCGATACTATAGAAATAAAGGATTGTTCAGAGAACTTTCATGTGTACAGTGTTGAATGGAATAAAGAATCAGTGAAGATCGCAGTGGATGGAAATGTGTTTTTCACATTCAACAATGAACATACCGGCTATGATGCGTGGCCCTTTGATAATAAAATGTTCCTGCTGCTCAATATTGCAGTAGGTGGCAACTGGGGTGGCCAAAAAGGAGTGGATGAAAAGATCTGGCCGCAAAAGATGGAGATCGATTATGTTAGGGTGTACCAGTAGTTGAATGACCCCCGGCTTTTATAGCTTCTTCCTGATATCAGGCGCTTCTGCATAAGGTTTATAATCGAGGGGCAATAAACTGGACACTTTTTCATCCCATGCCCAATAAGACATGGAAAAGAGCTCCTGCGGTGGAAAATAACTTCCATTGGCATCTATAGCAATGACCTGGTGGTTTTGCAGGAAGATATAGGAACGTTGAAAGGTCGGAGCCCTCCGTTCGTTGTAATAAAGCAGGTACCCTTCGTCTTCCAGTTCCTGTTTGTAAGTAATATAGAGATAGTCATCAAAGTAAAGTAGTTTGAACCCGCCTTCCTGCCCCACGATCAGGCTGTCGGCGGTAAGTATATCACGGCCATAAGTGTCAATATCATCTTTTTGCGATAACACACGCCGGTAATAATCAGCAGAATCTTTCGATAATGAATCCCGGGCCGGCATCACCCGGGAAGGACTGCTGCCATTACTGCTGATCCTTATGAAGCTTCCAGGGCGGTATATTTTACTAACCCTTTGCTTCTCCAGGTTAGGACTGCGCACCATACGTCTTACTTCATATCCTTCTTCTGTCAGCTTATTGTTGTAGAGGGCTTGCATAAAGTGCATCTTGGAGCCATAATAAGCTTTATCACGATTCTTCTGCCATCGGCGTTGCAGGCCTTTCCTTTTTTTATCTATCTCCTCGAAAAGCAAATAGCCCACAAAAGAAGTGGAATTTGCTTTATAATTGATCTCAAAATCTTCCAGTTGATATTTGATGATATAGCCCAGCGCTTTATTTTCCAGGATGATCGGATCATCTGAGTAGGCCACAAGCCGGTTACTTTTACGGTAATACCGGAAACGGATAGACGATTCATTTTTAATTTTGCAGTCTTTGGCATTAGGCGTTTGGCCAACGAAATTATCCAGGAACACTTTGCCCCATTTATCCCAGCCTTCTTCTACAGATGGCTCTACCACTACGTTTTGCAGTTCTCTTACTTTCACTTCCATCTCCACGCGGATCTTGAGTGGCAACTGATCAGTGTTGAAGCTATATACATTCGTTTCATAACCAACAGATGAAATGATCAGATCGTATTTCCCGGGAGGGATATCTGTTATTTCAAAACTGCCATCCTTACTGGTCACTGTGCCATAGGAAGTATTGGTGATAAAAACACTGCTTCCTGCAATAGGTTCTTTACTGGAGGCAGCCACTATCTTTCCCTGTATGGTACGCTGGGAAAGCATGGCAAGAGGAATAAAAAACAGCAGGCAAAAAATTGCCGGTATTCTGAACATACCGGCAATATACAGCATTAAAACTAATTTTTTAGTTAATAAACCTGGCGGAGGGAATCGTTGACCGATGTCCGTTGACCGGGGGTGACAAAAGAAGAGGGACTACTGGTCCGATTGGCATGCCGGGCAACGGACAACGTTTCCTTACTCCAGTCCAAACATCCCCTTGTTCAGCTGCTGCAATATTTGCATTTTATATTTTGCATCGATCAGCAATGAAATATTATGCGGGCTGCCGCCATAAGATACCATGCGGACAGGGATGTTCATGATAGAACCAAACAGTTTTTTTACAATATCTGTTGTCTGCGCTATTTCATTACCTACTACAGAAATGATCGTTTGATTATGGTCCACTTCCGTTGTACCGAACGGTTCCAGTTCCTTAAGGATTTCTTTCAGGAAAGCGGGGTTATCAATAGTAAGTGATACGGCTACTTCTGAAGTAGTGATCATATCGATCGGCGTACGGTATTTTTCAAACACCTCGAATATCTTTCTCAGAAAGCCATAGGCCAGCAGCATGCGGCTGCTCTTGATACGGATAGCGATGATATTATCTTTTGCCGCCACTGCTTTTACACCTACCCCATGAGCCAGCTCTGTGATCAGTGTGCCCTTTGCTTCAGGCTGCATAGTGTTGAGCAGCTTTACAGGGATCTTATATGTTTGTGCAGGCCAGATAGAAGCAGGGTGAAGTATTTTAGCGCCGAAATAAGCCAGCTCTGCTGCTTCTTCAAAGCTAAGTTGTTCAATAGGCACTGTTTTCTTTACTACACGCGGATCGTTATTGTGCATACCGTCAATATCGGTCCATATTTCACATGCAGAAGCACCGATAGCAGCTGCGATCAATGAAGCTGAATAATCACTGCCGCCTCTTTTCAGGTTGTCTACCTCGCCACGGGCATTGCGGCAGATATAACCCTGGGTCACGAATAATTTTCTTTCCTTATGCTGTTGCAGCAGTTGTGTAAGCTTTACTTTGATGCTGCCGATCTGCGGTTCATCGTATGCATCAATGGTCATGAACTCCAGGGCAGGCAACAGGGCATGATCAATTCCCTGTTCTTCGAGATAAGCCGAAAACAATTTGGTCGAAAGCAATTCACCCTGGGCCAGGATATCTTTATTCAGCGCTTCACTGAAAGATATCTTGAGAATGATATTGAGGAATTCGAAATGCTCAGCTACGATCTGGCGCGTTCTCTCAACAGAAGCAGGTTTTTTTACCAGTTCAGTAATGAATTGATGGTAATGCGCTTCCAGTTTATCAATGGACTGTTTGGCTGCACTGCGATCACCCTTGGCAATATGCTCGCCTATTTCAACAAGGGCATTGGTAGTGCCAGACAAAGCAGACAATACCACGATCGTGGGCTCTTCCTGCCTGGTAACCAGTGAAGCAATATGGTGCATACGTTCCGGCTTACCTACACTGGTGCCGCCAAACTTCATTACTTTCATGATGATTCCCTTTCCGGGCTTTTAAACGATTAAAAATGGTGGCTGCAAAGATAAAGGCAGATAGATAATAAAAAGATATAAAATAAACAGATGACCGCTGAATGATAAAAAAATTCAAAGAAAACGCTATTTTCTTTGAATTCACTTCAATTCTATCGCGAATTTCTCTCCTGTTGATCGCAAATCCTTGATCACAGATTCAAGTAAAGGAATTCCTTCTTTCATTCTTTCTGCTTCCATTTCCCTTTCAGGATCGCCCGGCACCAGCACTTTTTCCTGTCCGGGCATTGGCTTCGCAGCCCTGAAACCTTCTATCCAGTGATCCATGCTTTTTTTGAAATCTTCTGCCGGCCTGAAAGCGTCTACCCGCATAGCCCCAAAGAAATGACCGATCCCTTTGCCTGGCTGCTGCGCAGGCATCGGCACATAAGCGGGAAATGGGGGCACCCAGGGTGCATAATTCGCACCACTTAGCAGTGCTGAGAAAATATCCACTATTGCTCCCAGTGCATATCCTTTATGGCTTCCATGCTCCTTATCTCCTCCAAGCGGCAACAATGCCCCTCCTTTCTTCAGTTCATGTGGGTCATGCGAAGGATTACCTTCTGCATCCTGCACCCAACCCGAGGGAGTTGACTGATTTTTCCGTTGCAAGATTTCCAGCTTGCCGTTGGCGGCTGTAGTGGTAGCCAGATCGGCTACAAAAGCCGGCTGCTTACCTGCCGGTGCTGCCACACAGATAGGATTTGTGCCAAGCATTTTATCAATAGAAAAAGTAGGCGCCACCAATGGACTGGCATTGGTCATTGCCATACCGATCATATTATATTGCAAAGCCATCATGGCATGATGGGCAGCTATGCCGAAATGATTGCTGTTTTGCACACTCACCCAACCTGTGCCCACCTGTTTTGCCTTTTCAATCGCCACCTGCATAGCATAGGGTGCCACAACCAGGCCAAGCCCGCTGTCTCCATCCACTACTGCTGTGGATGGCGTTTCATGAATGATCCTGATATCAGGTTTGGCATTCACGCGCTTCACTTCCCAAAGCCTTACATAGCCACTGAGCCTGGCCACTCCATGCGAATCAATACCCCTTATATCTGCGGAAAGTAATGCTTTAGTAGCTGTTGCTGCCTGCTCCTCCGGGCATCCGATTGACAGAAATACTTTCTGAGTAAAAGCAGCAAGTTGCTGATAAGAAAATAACTGTGTTGACATATAGCAAAGAAACAAAGAAAAATGCCTCCCTGTTACAGGAGGCATTGCCTTATCATTTCAATGTGTTCAAGAAATCTTCAATTACCAGGCTCCATTCGCGCCATTCGTACTCATCAGAAGGGGAGGTCATCAATCGGCTCAGTAATATCATTCGCCGAAGGAACGCTGCTTTGAGCAGTGTTGGAAGCTCCATTGTTATAAGAAGAAGAGCCTCCACCGAATCCACCTTCACTGCGGCCACCTAATAGTTGTACTTCACGCACACGGAGGGAAAGGGATGCACCGCTTGTTCCATCCTGGCGGGTAAACGATCTTACTTCGGGTGTTCCTTCCACAAATACCTGTTTGCCTTTGGTCAGATAAGGAGAAAGAGCTGTCCTGTCTGTCCAGTACGCACAATCTACCCAGGTCGTTTTCTCCTGGCTCATTCCCTGACTGTCTTTGTATTTCTCCGTATGGGCTACTGTAAAATTGATCACATTCTTTCCATTGACTGTGTTAACCACGCAATCTTTGCCGAGGTTACCGATAACTTGCATTTTAATCATAGTGCTCTGTTTTAATATTCGTAATAATTATTAAGCGGCAAGTTAGCATTATTCTCCCGCCTGGGATGCCGCACTAACTTGATTTACCCGTTGCAAAGCAGACTTGTGAATAACTTTTAACTTCCCTGCCGCTATGAGTGCAAGATGCATTCAGATGGAAAGGATTCCTTGAGAAAAAAACGTTTTTTTTATGTGT
>DATAJQ010000292.1:0-13095 GCA_036262095.1 Chitinophagaceae bacterium
TCCAGGCTTTGAAAATCCTGCACTGCCTCACGGATCTTTTCCTTGCGGATGTCCATGGTGGCGCCGGCTACACAAGCTGCCATGGTATTATATTGATTATGTTTTCCTTTCAAGGCAAAATCGTATACACTCATACTGGTAAATTCTTCGCCTGTTCTTACATACATATCGCCGTCCTTGATAAATGCTCCTTTGTTTACTTCTGTTTTCATACTGATTGGCAGTTGGTTTGAGTGAATATCGAACTGGTTAATATATCTCATCGTGATCTCGTCGTCAGCACAGTAAATGAAATGATCATTTGCCTGCTGGTTCATCGCTATACGAAACTTGCTACGTATATAGTTCTCGAACTTATAATCGTAACGGTCCAGATGGTCTTCCGTGATATTGGTCAGGATAGCTATATCCGGCCTGAACTCATGGATATCATCCAACTGAAAGCTGCTGATCTCTGCTACGTACAGCGGTTTGGGATCTTCTGCCACCTGCCTTGCAAAGGAGTAGCCGATATTCCCGACCAGGGCTGCATCCAATCCTGCTTTTTTACAGATATGGAATGTCAGCGCCGTGGTCGTCGTTTTTCCGTTGCTGCCTGTGATGGCAATGATCTTACTATCTCCTTTAAAGCGGTAAGCCAGTTCTATTTCACTGATCACAGGTATTCCTTTTGCCCTGATACGTTTTACCATATCATTCTTTTCAGGAATGCCCGGGCTTTTCATCACTTCATCGGCCGACAGTATTTTGTCTTCACTGTTCCTTCCTTCTTCAAAGTCAATCCCTGCCTGTTGCAGTTCGTTACGATAATTAGTCTTCAAAGAACTTCCGTCGGAAACGAATACTTCATATCCTTTCTGCTTTGCCAGGAGAGCGGCTCCAACGCCGCTTTCTCCACCTCCTAATATGACTAAACGTTTCGCCATAAACATCCGCCCGCTCTTATATTTTAAAGGAGGCGGGGTTCTTTTCGCGGTTCAAAAATGGTTCTTCACAAGCATTAGTCTTGGTAGTGCACCACAATCTTTTCGGGTTTGGGCCGGTGGTTGCTTCTCAAAGGGTACTTCTGCGATAGATCTTCAGTCTACAAACTCACGCAGTGTTTGGTTTTTCAATAAGTCCGTTCAGTAGATTATCCTATCTTAATTTCAATGTTACAATGCTCAATACCACACACAATACAGTGATGATCCAGAATCTCGTTACGATCTTTGCCTCGTGATATCCTTTCTTCTGGTAGTGATGATGCAGCGGGCTCATTAAGAAGACCCTTCTGCCTTCACCGAATTTGCGTTTGGTATATTTAAAATAACTCACCTGTATCATTACGCTCAGCAATTCAACCAGGAATACACCGCAGAAAATAGGGATCAGCAATTCCTTATGCACAATGATGGCAATGGAAGCGATGATACCGCCCAGTGTTAAACTTCCTGTATCTCCCATGAATACCTGTGCCGGGTAAGAATTGTACCACAAAAACCCGATACAGGCCCCGATCATGGCTGCAATGAATATGGATAGTTCACCCAGCCCGGGTATATACATGATGTTGAGATAATCCGCGAAAAAGAAGTTACCGCTCGCGTATGCGAATATGCCCAAACACACACCGATCAATGCAGAAGTTCCCGTCGCCAATCCATCCAGCCCATCCGTTATATTTGCTCCATTTGATACCGCAGTGATAATAAAAATCACCACCAGGATATACAATAACCAGGAATATTCCCTGACTGCTGCAGGCAACAGCTTTGTATAATTAAACTCATGGCCTTTTACAAATGGAATGGTAGTGATAGGGTCTTTTGTTTCTACAAAATGTTTTGTCCTGCCATTCACTTCGCGGCTGATCACCTCTTTAGTAGGCACTCCCTGGTATTCCCTCCAGATCTTTACATCGTCATTGAAGTATAATACTGCTCCAACTGTAATACCCAATCCTACTTGCCCCAAGATCTTGAACCAACCTGCCAACCCATCCTTGTCACCTTTCTTGTATTTGACCCCTTGCTGCTGTGCGATTTTTTTTGCCCGCAGCTTCAGGTAATCATCAATAAAACCGATGATACCCAACCACACAGTAGCGATCAGCATCAGTATGATATACACAGAGTTCAGCCTTGCGAATAATAAAGTAGGGATAATGATCGCCAGGATGATAACGATACCTCCCATGGTTGGCGTTCCTTTCTTGGTTTGCTCTCCGGCCAATCCCAGGTCCCTCACGGTTTCACCCAATTGTTTTTTTTGCAGGAACCTGATCAGTTTTTTACCATAGAATGCTGTAATAAATAAAGACAACAGCACAGCCAGCATCACCCGGAAGGAAATGAACCTGAAGAGTTCGCTTCCCGGAAACTTGAGCCCTTGCTCTTTAAACCATTCAAATAAATGATATAACATGTTGGCTTTATTTATTACCGATACCAGATCATTTTCCTAACAATTCAAACATCTCCCGCACCACTTCTTTATCGTCAAAATGATTCTTTACTCCTTTTATTTCCTGATACTTTTCATGCCCTTTTCCTGCTACCAGGATAATGTCTTCCGGACCTGCCAGGCTGATCGCTGTTTTGATCGCTTCCTTCCTGTCTGTGATCGAGAGGTATTTCCGCTTTGCTGCCGCCGGCAATCCTTCCTCCATATCCCTGATGATCTGCGCCGGGTCTTCACTTCTCGGATTATCACTGGTGAAGATCACTTTATCACTATGCTCGCAGGCCACTTCACCCATCACCGGTCTCTTTGTTTTATCACGGTCGCCACCACAACCCACTACCGTGATCACCTGCTCAAATCCGCGCTTCAGTTTCTTGATCGTGGCCAGCACGTTGAGCAATGCATCGGGCGTGTGTGCATAATCCACGATCGCTATCAACCGGTCTTTTGCCGACACCATATAATCAAAGCGCCCTTCTGCACCGGTGAGAACACTCAGGCATCTCAGCACTTCATGTTTGTCTTCTCCCATGCAGATCGCTGCTCCATATACCGCCAGCAGGTTGTAAGCATTGAACTCACCGATCAGCCGGAAGTGTACTTCCTGGTCGTTCACACTCATCACTAATCCTGCCAGGCTGTTTTCAATGATCTTTCCTTTAAAATCCGCCAGTGTTTTCAGGCTGTATAAATACTTCCTGGCATTCGTATTCTGCAACATCACGGCTCCTCGTTTATCATCTGCATTGCTGATCGCAAATGCGGAAGATGGCAATCCATCAAAAAATGCTTTCTTTACCCGGATATATTCGTCAAAGGTTTTGTGATAGTCCAGGTGATCATGCGTGATATTGCTGAAAATGCCGCCATCAAATTCCAATCCTGTTACCCGGTGCTGGCTGATGGCATGTGAACTCACTTCCATGAACACATGCGTGCATTGCTCATCGGCCATTTGCTTCATCAGTTTATTCAAGCTGATGGCATCGGGCGTGGTATGTGTAGCAGGCATCACTTTCTCACCAATATGGTTATCAACCGTACTCAGCAAGCCGCATTTATATCCCAGTGCTGAAAAGAGCTTATATAATAAGGTAGCGATGGTTGTTTTTCCATTCGTACCTGTTACACCCACCACTTTCATTTTTGAAGATGGCTGGCCAAAAAAATTATTCGCGATATAACCCGCTGCCGCTGCACTGTTTTCTACCTGTAGCAGAGTTACCCCTTCCCTTGGTGAAAGTGCCGTCTCACTCACGATAGCTGTTGCGCCACTTTCAATTGCTTTTTCAATGAACTGGTGCCCGTCTGCCGCGGCGCCCTTGATGGCGATGAACACAGTGCCGGGCTGCACCTTACGCGAATCGATCTGGATATCCTTTACCTCAATGTCTGTGCTTCCGCTTACAGACCGAATACTTACCTTATATAGTATATCGCGTAATAACAATCCTTTTGTTTTAATTCAAAAATCAAAATGCAAAAATCAAAAGTTCAGATTTGAAGATCATTCCTGGCGGCTGTAACCGGTTTTGCATTTTTGCTTTTTAATTTTGGCTTTGTTCAACTCAACTCCAGTGTTACCGACACTCCTTTAGCAATTGCTTCACCGGCAGAAACAGATTGACTGCTTACTTTCCCCTTTCCTTTCACAGAAACCTTAACTCCCATATTTTCCAGCAGGAACAATGCATCTTTCAATCCCATTCCCCTTACATTCGGCATCACCTGTTGTTTTACGGTCGCATTCCTGATCACCGGTTTATAGTTGGCTGCATACACGCTGCTCCAGTTTCCCTGCGCAGCAGAGTCCATATAGCCAACATTCAATGTTTTATACACCGTTCTTATATCTTCTGTGTTGCCTGCATAAAAGAAGGCAGCACTGTCTTTTTTAGGTATGTATTGAGCCGGCTCTTTTTTGTTCACATACATTGAGTAGAGCTTGGTAGCGATCTCTTTGAAAACAGGTCCGCTCAATGTTCCCCCGTAATGAATTGCTGCATGAGGTTTACTTCTTATCACCACTATGCAGGTGTATTGCGGGTCGTTGGCAGGAAAATATCCTACAAAAGATGCCTGATACACGCCATCATAATATTTTATGTTGCCATCTGCTACGTGCGCAGTACCTGTTTTACCGGCTATGGGAAACGGCATGTCTTTAAACACCTGTCTGCCTGTTCCTTCCGAGATCACTGCCTCCATGCTTTGTCTCGCCGCTTTAACCACTTCGGGTTTTGTGATATTTTCATCCAGAACGGTCGGTTCAAATTGCTTAACTATGATGCCATCCTGGCGGATACTGCTGACCAGGTAAGGCTTCACCATCACACCATTATTTGCGATTGCATTGTATAATGCCAGCGTGTGTAATGGACTCACCTGGAGTGCATAACCAAAGCTCATCGTGATCATGTTCATCAACCCGCCACTGTTCTTTTCAAGGGGTGCCAGTCTTGGTTTGGGGATATTGGACAAGTCGACCGGTACGGTCACATCCATGTGGTATTTATGGAGGTATTCACGGAATTCTTTTGGATTTTGCGAGAATGCTTTTAAAGCCAGCTTACTCATTCCCACATTGGAGCTATGTGCAAAACATTCTTTTACTGTCAGCACAGGTTTGGGAGAACGCTCAGCGTCATTCACATTCCTCGGACCAACGATCATATGCCCTGCGCTTCCTACTTCTACGAGATCATCCAGTTTGGATGTTCCTTTTTCAAGGATGGCCATCAGTGTAACGAGTTTGATGGTCGATCCCGGTTCTGTTACACGCAAAGCGTAGTTATCATCTTCCCAGTAGCTTCCATCAGGCCGGCGGCCAAGGTTTGCCATGGCTTTGATCTTACCGGTCTTTGTTTCCATCACGATGCAACTGCCATACAGGGCTTCGCTGGTTTCCATCATCCGCAGCAAAGCGTTTTCGGATATGTCCTGTATGTTCACATCCAGCGTGGTGAAAATATCTTTACCGTTTTCTGGTTCCACCTGGAAGCCTTCCACCGGTATGGCGCCGCCTGAAGCATATCTTACCAGCCTTTGCCCCTTTTGCCCTGTCAATAAACTATCATAGCTTTTTTCAAGCCCCACATTCTGCTTTTTCGCTTTGCCATTGCTGGCAATGTGTTCGCGTGAAAGGCCGATCGTTCTGTTGGCCAGCAAGCCGAATGGCAATAATCGTTTGCTGTTTTCTTCCACTATCACACCGCTCTTGTTTCTCCCGAGCTTCACCAGCGGGAATTGCCGGAAAGCTTTGTATTCTTCGAACGATATTTTTTTCTTTAATGGATAATAGCGGCTTTTTTTCCGGTACCCTTCTTTCAATTCTGCCTTGTACTGGTTCACGCTTTTATCCCCAAAAAATTTTGAAAGAGCTATGGAAAATGAATCCACATTTTCCCTGAACACTTTTCCGTTCTTATCGCGCAGTCCATCTGCCTGGAAATCGAGATAGATATCAAACTGCGGAAGGGAGGTGCTCAGCATCTGTCCGTCTTCACTGTAAATTGTTCCGCGGTCAGCATCCAGTTCCACGATACGCTGGTGCATACTGTCGCTCATGCTTCTCCAATGATCTCCTTCAATGCGCTGGATATAAAAAGCCTTTCCCAATATCAGCAGGCTTAGCACCACAATGCCAAGAAAGCTGAGATATACCCTCCACAATATGTCGCGCCGTGTTTCCAAATTCCGCCCGCTTATGTTGCTTACTTATTCGTGCTATCTGCGCTCTTATTCGCGTCATTAGCGTTTATCGTCTTCCAGTACTACTGGTGGTTGCAAAAGTTCTTTCAACCCCAGCGGTTCCACTGCTTTCGCCATCTCGCTTTGTTTGCTGCGGAACATCACTTCACTCTTCACGGTTTTGTATTCATATTGGAGCTCTTTCACCTCGCGTGATGTCCGTCCAATCTGCCGGATGGTTTTATCTGCATAGTGACCATTATATATATAGATCACTGCGAGGAACGTCAGGAAAAGAAAAAAGGGGATCTGCCTCACTACCGACTGGTAATTCAGCCAACGCTTCCATCCCGGCGAACCGGGATGTTTTTCAGTTGAAGGCGTTGTTTTTTCTTCCATTTCGTTCCGTTTATAATAACTCGTCCAGTTATTGTCTTTTTGATCGTTTCATTCACACCATCATCACTTTTTCTGCTACCCTGAGTTTAGAGCTCCTCGAGCGTGAATTTCTTTTCAGTTCTTTCTCCGTTGGCACCACTGGTTTTTTGGTGATCACTTTCAGTTCATTCACTGGTTCATCATTGATAAAAGGATTTGTTTCCGGCTCATCGAAACTGCCACGGCGGAAAAAGTTTTTGACCAGCCTGTCTTCTAAAGAATGGAAAGTGATGATGGCTGCACGGCCACCTGGTTTCAGTAGTTTGGGAAGCTGTTGCAACATTTCTTTCAAAGCGCCTAATTCGTCATTCACTTCAATGCGCAGAGCCTGGAAAACCTGGGCAAAATACTTATGAGGATTTCCTTTTACCACTTCACGGAGGGCATTCTTGAAAGCGTCGATCGTTTTGAGCGACACCTGGTTTCTGACGGCCACGATCTTGCGGGCCAGTGTTTTTGAATTGGTGACTTCACCATACTGCTCAAATATTTTGTGTAGTTGAGCTTCGGTGTAGGTGTTCACCACTTCAAAAGCTGTAAGCGGCTGCCGCTGGTCCATACGCATATCCAGGTCGCCGTCGAAACGGGTGGAAAATCCACGTGCCGCTTCATCAAACTGGTGGCTGCTTACGCCAAGATCAGCCATGATGCCATCAACAGCGTTTACCTGGTGCAGGCGGAGAAAACGTTGAAGGTGACGGAAATTATGCGGCACAAAGATCACACGCGCATCATCGGGCAGGTTTCTTTTGGCATCTTCATCCTGGTCAAACACGATGAGCTTGCCTTCAGGTCCCAGCTTTTCCAGTATCGCCCGCGAATGGCCACCGCCGCCAAATGTGCAGTCTACATAAATGCCTTGCGGCTGTATATGCAGGGCTTCAATCGTTTCTTCCAGCAAAACAGGTATGTGGTATTGCTCTTCCATACGCTAATTATTCGCATTATTCGCACTATTCGTGTTATAAGCGTTATCAACCATTACCTGCTTGGCCAGTTTGCTGAATGCTTCCGGTGAGAATGAATCAAAGAACTGTTTGTACTTATTACTATCCCAGATTTCAATTTTATCGCCTGCCGCTACCAACACAATGTCTTTTTGCAGATCGGCATGAGCTTTCAGATTGGGCGGTACCAGCAACCTGCCTGCACTGTCCGGCTCCACGTAGGTGGCGCCATTCAGGAAATACCGCCGGAACTCTCTCGCCTGGGGATCAAAATCGTTCAGGCCTTTGATCCTGGCGAACAGGGGCTCCCAATTTTTCACAGGGTACAGACTCAAACATTTTTCAAACCCCCTGTTGATAACAAAGCGGTGTAGCTCTTCTTCCGGGAGCTGCTTTTTGAAGCCGACCGGTAGAAGAAAACGCCCCTTTGCGTCCAAAGTAGCCTCGAATTCTCCGAGAAAGTCCATCAGTATCAGGGAATTGAATCAATTTATCTGCTAATTCACACAAAATAACACTTTTTCCCACTTCAGACCCAAATTTTCGCTCTTTTATTTTTTCCACAGCAATTTTTTTCTTATAGATGTTGCCAGCAGAGGCTTTCAGCGGTTTTTGGTAAAAAATTGATCGAAATGCCGTGGATTACCTGTGGATTACGGTGGATAACCGGTGAATTGCAAACCTAAAGCAGGTTTACCGCCTTTCGAAGGACTGTTTATACACCGGTCTGCATAAGCTTATTACCTTTGCAGCTCACCCAAGCAACAGTTAGTTGCACACCTGAATAATGCATCCAAAAAATCTATCCATTGCCGGATTCAGCTATGAGCTTCCTGCTGACCGGATCGCAGAATACCCTCTTAATCCCAGGGACCTTTCCAAACTTCTTATCTATAAAAAAGGAACTATCAGCGAAAGCAGGTATTCAGATATCAGCTCTCATCTTCCTCAAAAATCATTGCTTGTTTTCAACAATACCAAAGTGGTGGAAGCACGCTTGCTGTTTCAAAAACCTACCGGCGGCATCATTGAAATATTTTGTCTCGAGCCACATGAACAGTACAGCGATATCAGTACTGCTTTGCAGCAACAAGGCAAAGTATGGTGGCAATGCCTGGTAGGCGGCGCTTCCAAATGGAAACCCGGACAGGTGCTGCAAAAAAGAATAAGCAGCAACGGAGAAGAAATTGACCTGGAAGCAAGATATATTGAAAAGAAAGCAGGTAGCTTTATCATTGAACTTTCCTGGCAGCCGGCTGCAATGAGTTTTGCCGAACTGTTGCATCATGCGGGAGCAATTCCCCTGCCACCCTACATCAAACGAAAAGCGACTGCAACGGATAGTGAAACCTATCAAACGATCTATGCAAAGATGGATGGTTCTGTAGCTGCGCCTACTGCAGGACTTCATTTCACAGAAAATATTTTTCAGCAGCTCCGGCAAAAAAATATCAGCGCAGCTTATGTTACCCTGCATGTAGGTGCAGGCACATTCAAGCCTGTGAAAGCCGATATACTGGAAGATCATGAAATGCATGCAGAGTTTATGGATGTATCTGCAACATTGATCCGCCAATTGATTGAAAGCATTGATAACCCTGTTATTCCTGTTGGTACTACATCCATGCGCACAATTGAAAGTTTATACTGGTTGGGGGTGAAACTGGCTGATGAAGAAGAAGTGAATGGCCTTGCTCAATGGGAAGTGTATGATCATCCCATACAGGATATGCCTGCAAAAGAAGCATTGGAAAATTTATTAAACTGGATGGAAAAAAATAAGATGGAGCGGTTGATTACAAAGACACAGATCATTATCGCACCAGGCTATAAGTTCAGAATTGCAAAAGGATTGGTAACGAATTTTCATCAGCCGCAATCTACCTTGTTGTTATTGATTGCTGCATTAATGGGAGATGACTGGAAGGAAGTGTATCAGTATGCGTTGGAAAATAATTTCAGATTTTTGAGTTATGGAGATGGATGTTTGATCTTACCATAGGAAGATATCGCAAAGTACGTTAAGGTTCGTTGTTGCGGGTTCTTTACGATACTCTCAGCTCAATGCTTTTTCAACGGGAATTGCAATGTGAATATACTTCCCTTACCCAGGGTACTATCCACTTTTATCTCTCCGCCATGTGCCTGCACCATTGTTTTCACATAACTTAATCCCAGTCCAAAACCTTTTACATTGTGCAGGTTTCCCGTATGTGCACGATAAAACCGTTCAAACACTCTTTTCACCGTCTCCTTGCTCATACCTATACCATTATCCTCTACCCGCACAAACAGGAATTTATCATTTGATTGTGTGCTGATTTTTAACTGTACAGGTGTGTTTTCCTTTGAATATTTCACCGCATTATCCACCAGGTTATTGATCAGGTTGGAAAAATGCACTTCATCGGCATTGATCTGATCATTCTCTGCGTTCAGCAAAATTTCGGCCTTGCCTTGTTTTTCCTGCAATTGCAATGCGAAATTGTCTACTACATCCTTGATCACATCATGCACATGCAGCGGTTGCAGGTTCAGGTTCACTTCCTGTTTTTCCAGTTGCGATGCTTTAAGAATGGTTTCCACCTGCCGGTTCATCCGCTGGTTCTCTTCTTTGATGATAGAACTGAAATAACCGATCTTCTCCCTGTTCTGCAGCACTTTTTCATTCTTCATGGCATCCACGGCCAGCGATATGGTAGCGATCGGCGTTTTGAATTCATGCGTCATATTATTGATGAAATCATTTTTGATCTCACCCAATTTCTTCTGACGGAGCATGGTATGTACAGTGAGGTAGAACGCTGCAATGATGATGATAGTGAAAAGGATTGCCATCGCAATCGGCATGCGCAATTCTTTCAATGCAAAATTTTTCCAGTTGATGGCCAGTACGGTCAGTGTTTCATCTACAGCCAGATTTTCCGCAGCAGATCCGCTTGGAGCCAGCAGCAATACGCCTCTCGACCAGTTGTTGACAGTATCTTCATATTCGACAGAGAATCTTTTTGAGATGCGCTCCACTGTTCCTATAACGGAATTATTGCGCATGCTTCCTACAGAAAGCAGGAATTCGAACTTCATCCCGTCCAGTTGCACGGCATGAAACGCAGCAGTTATTTTGCTTTCCAGCTCCACAGCAGTGAACCGCTTGCCGATCGTTATCGGCCGGAGCATTTCCATAGTAAACTCTTCGGGGAAAAGATTATTTGATTGGGAAGAGATCCGGTTGTTCCAGTAGCTGCCTTTATACTGATTCAGCTCTTCTCCTACAATGCTGACAGCCTTTTCTATCTTTTCCTTTACCTGCTCTTCCTTCAGCAGTATCATATTCTTAAGCCAGGACAATTGTATAACGATGATCCCGATCAGCGAGATGCTGATAAGTATAATGATAATGGTAAATATTTTTTTCAAGACAACTGCTTATTTAGCGGAAAGATAAAAGGTTTTGCTTATACAATCCTGCAAAAATACTATACATGCGGTGCCTGACTAAGCCGCTTGTGCTCCGGCAGCAGATTTTAACTTGGCTTTTACTTTGCAGGGCAGGACTGGCAGTTTTATGGCAAAATATCTGCCCGCTAACCAGGATTTTAAAAAAAGATTTTATATCCCTAAATTGAAGTATGATTGAACCCGGCCCAGGCATATTACTGATAGCAGACCCTTTTTTGAAGGACCCTAATTTTCTCCGTACGGTAGTGTTCCTCTGCGAGCATAATGAAGAGGGCAGCTTTGGGTTTGTGATCAACCGGCCTTACGACAGTACGCTGGATGAGCTGATCCCCGATATGGAAGGATACTCCCTACCTGTTTACTATGGCGGACCGGTGCAGATGAACACCATTCATTTTTTGCATCAATGCCCTGAAGAAATCCCCGGCGGGGTGGAAGTGATGAAAGGCCTGTATTGGGGCGGTGATTTTGAAAAAGCAATGGAACTGGTCAGGTCGGGTAATGCCGAAACCTCGAAGATCCGTTTCTTTATCGGCTATTCCGGCTGGGGTGAAAGTCAATTGCAGGAAGAGCTCAAAGAAAAATCATGGCTCACTGTCAATGCCACCCGCAAACTCGTTTTCCCGGACAAGATCGAAGATATCTGGAAAGATGCGCTCAAGCATCTGGGCGGGGATTATGAAATGATGATCCATTTTCCGATCGACCCGCAACTGAATTGATTCCTACTATTTAGTTTATACGCCCATCCAAATATTTTCTTTGTGTTCTTCGTGTCTTTGCGGGAATAATTTCCCGCAAAGACACGAAGAACACAAAGATTCTTAACGGGATACTTTGTAATTATGCGAAATTTGTTTTTTCTTTCCAGACAAAACACTAACACTATGAAACGGCTTTTATTCAGCCTTTGCCTCGGCACCACTGTTTTTCTTTCTTCCTGCGACACATTAAAACAAATCGGTTCTGTCCTTATCCCTTCCCAGGCGGAAATGGCTACTGGTCTTAAAGACGCGCTGACACAGGGATTGTTCAGCGGCTTTGATGCTTTTGCCAATCCCAACAGCGGTAATCCTCTGTTGCGCTTCGCCTTCCCCGGCGACGCTGCCAAGATCGAAAAAACATTGAAAGACCTGGGCATGACCAGCCTTGTAAATGAAGTGACCGGCAAATTCACCAATGCGATGTCTTCAGCAGTAGTAGCTGCCAAACCCATTTTCCTCAATTCAGTAAAACAAATGAGCCTGAGCGATGCAGCCAGCATATTGCTTACAGACAATATGCACGCAGCAACAGATTATTTCAAGAGTTCAATGTCGCCGCAACTGATGACAGCCTTCAGGCCTATAGTTGACAGTACGGCTAACCTTAATGGAGCCAATAAGGCCTGGAGCAACCTCACCAATGTGTACAATAAGATCCCGCTGGTGACGAACAAACTTGAAACCAATCTCACTGATTTTATTGCAGCACGTGCTATTGATGCCATGTTCAGTTCGGTTGCTAATGAAGAAGAGAATATCCGCAGCAAATATGAATTCCGCAAAACGGATATGATGAAAAAAGTATTTGGCTATGCGGAGCAGGAAATGAAGCGGCGGAAGGGGTGAGTCGTTGACCGTTGTTCGTTGACCGTTGACCGAGTGACAGATTTTAAGTTGTAAAATCATAATAAAAAGAGATTCCCTGAATCGGGAATCTCTTTTTATTTATAGTCTAATATAGCAAAGCCGGTCAACGGTCAACGACTCAGTACCCTGCAAAAAAGAACCCTCCCGGCTAAAACCAGGAGGGCTGGATAACAGTTTTCACAATCCGGATAGGCTGGTTTTTCCCCAGTCTATTTTATCCCCTCAATTCATTCTCACTAAACTAATCGTTATAAGAGAGGGGCTGCTGTGGTCAGGCAGCGTCCACCGGTGTTGCTCCTTCTACCAATACAGTAACCTTGTCATGGAGGACTTCAACAAATCCACCCTGTATATCGAAGAAAGCAAAATGATTTTGTTTATCCTTTAAGACCTTTACACGGCCGGCTTTCAAAGCGCTGACCAGTGGAGCGTGCTTATCGAGCACTTCGAAAGAACCACTGATGCCAGGCATCTGCACTCCGAAT